>CAZVVH010000053.1:0-6751 GCA_964630475.1 uncultured Oscillospiraceae bacterium
ATAGTCCGGATCATAGAGATCGATGAAGCCCATGTTCTGATAGATGGCATTGGCAGTCCCCTTGTACCAGGAGCCTACGTCATTCTGAATCACATAGGGAGGCAGAATATGGACGCCGCCGTCAGAGCGATCCAGATCCCAGGGCTGGCCGTTGCCCAGGTAGCTGTTCAGCTCCAGGGGCCGGTACTGGGTCAGGACGCCCACCGTGTCGATACCGGAGTTGACGCAGTTGGACAGCGGGAAGTCGATGATGCGGTACTTGCCGCCGAAGGGGACGGCAGGCTTTGCCACTTTGCTGGTCAGAGCGTACAGACGGGAACCCTGTCCGCCGGCCAGCAGCATGGCGACACATTGCTTTTTCATTGTTATCACCTCAGAAAATTGATCTGCTTACAGTCAGAAAATTATCTCCAAATCCGTTTTCTTCCTATGGACAAAACGGAGGAAGACCAAGAATATGGGATTGGCTTGACCGGATACTCAGGAAATCAAAATGTACGATTGCGCACAGAGTATCCGGAGTTTAATTTGTCTAAATTATACAACAGCTTCTCCGTAGACGTCAAGTGGTTTTGGATAAAAAATAGAAAGTATTGGAGGGAAAGTGTATGGTGAAGAAAAGGTAATTAAAAAACCTTGTTTCAAAGGGAAAACGAAGCCTTTTTTTCGTTATTATAGCGGTTTCAATGCAAAAAGGCGCTGGAATTTAGTCAGATTGCCCGGAAAAAAGAGAAGGCCCCTCTCCGGAGCGGAGAGGGGCGCGGGAGCCGGTTGGCAGCGGGTTTGACATCAGTCGTTTTTCTTTGTCCCTTGCTCACCGCAGAGTGACCGGCTCGGTTTCATTTGAGGGGTCAATTACAGAATCCGCTGTCAGGGTAAATTCCCAGGGCGAATCTAAGGAAGCATCATAAAGTATTTCTCCTGTCACCGTGCCGCGAATGCCGTCTGTATAAAGCTTTCCGTCCTCCCAGAAGAAACGGACCTGGTCACCTTCCCCGTTTAAAAAAATCATATCTCTTGAACCGAGGGCGGAGTAGGAAAGATGATAAGCCAGATTTTCCCCTTCCAGCCTGGCCTCGTTGTCTGAAATAACCAGCCGGTCCAGATTTTCCCCGCTGAAACATACAAATCCGTTCCATTGATCAGAGAGCCGGAAACTAAATTCCTCTGACTCCGGCTCGTAACAATATGCGGAGCTGGCCGGAACCTCAACCATCAAATAGGGTGGGGCGGGATCATTTGCAATCCAGTCGATGGGAAAATATTCCATGTCCCCTTTAAATTCCCCGTTTTCCCGGATGAACTGCTGTCCAACGCCATTGGTAACAGTAAACTTTCCTGAGAGCATAATTTCTAACTCTGCTGTGCCGTCCAGCATTACCCCTGAAAATTTATCCGCTTTGCTGTTTTGGTAATTGGCTATCAGAGCCGCTGCAATGCAGAGTACAGCCAGAAGGGTGACAAGAAACGGGGTAAGTTTCCTTTTTTTACTCATTTATATCACTTCCTCCTTAACCTCCTTATTTACTCTTGTTGTTTGACTTGGCGTTCATTTTGCTGTATTACTGTGCCCATGGGAATCCCTCCAATCTGTAAAAGTGGAGTCAATTAGTTTATTTTTATTATACCAAAAAAATCAAAAATGTCAAGGCAGAAAGAATAAAATATAGTATATTTTCACAAAAACGCTTTGGAGCGAATCATTCTCCGCGTCGGTACCACCCAAAACACGGCCATGAAAAAGCCCCTCCCCGAATGCGGGGAGGGGCCTGTGGGGAAGTTTAAACCTGTACAGGATCGCCGGTTCATTCACGCTTTGCGGCGGGCTGCCCGCCGCCTGCGCGGAGAATTGCCTTCTTGGCCCGCTGCAGCTTGAAGCGGTAGACGCTCAGGATGATTGCTGTGATCAGCAGGGCGGCGGAAAAGCCCAACAGAATGGGAATCAGAAAACTCCAGGACATGGCCTCAGGCAGGGAAATCAGCGTATTCAGCCCAAGGGGTAGGCGGGAGAGGGTGTGGATCATCAGCATAAGGCCGCTGCTTACCTGGGTGTCAAAGGCGAACAGGGCCAGAAAGGCTCCCCCTGCGGTGAAGAGAACACAGAATAGGATGGAGGTCACCGGGCAGACTGCCATACCCCGGTTGCCCCGAAGGGTACCCTGGGCACTGCGGACGATCTTTCGCAGCTTGTTCAGAAAGAGAATCCCAATGGGCATCAGCAGGAAAAGCACCAGGACCAGCCTTAAGAAATCGGGCACCAGATAATTGGAATCCCGGTCAGAGGCGCAGAGGAAAATTCCGTAAAAGCCGATGAGGCAGAGCACGGTCAGGCAGATGGCCAGCATGGTGATACCGAGCAAAAGAGAAAAGGAGGCCAATCCCAGCCCGGCGCGCTTACCGCGGCTTGGCCGGCTGAAAAACGTCACCCAAAGGCCCAGGCAGAACAGGGCGTTGGGGAGGAACAGCGGGGCAGGCAGGGGGGACACTCGCAGGATCAGGAACGCTGCCCACGCGGTGGCCAGGGTCCAGACCAGGGCCAAAATCAGGAAGCCGGGGCTTTCGCAGAAATCATAGACAGTTTTGCCCAGGGGATGAGCTGCGCCCTGGGGTGGGCGCCTGGCGCATCGGGGACAAATTCCGCTGGAGGGCAGCGGTCTGCCGCATTGAGTGCAGTACATATGAGATCTCCTTATATCTAATCACTGTTATTGGCTGTTATTGGAGCTTTTCGATGTAATTGCTCAGGATGACGGAGGCCTGTGCCCGGGTGGCGCTGCTCTTGGGAGAGAAGATCAATTCCTCTGTGGAAACAGAGGACAGCAGCCCCTGGGAGAGGCACCAGTTAACATAGGTGACGGCCCAGGAGGACACCTGACCGGCATCGGTGTAAGAGGAGAGGTAGTTGGAGCCTGCGGGGGAAGCTTTGCTGAATTGGTAGAGCATGGTGGCAAGCTCCTCCCGGGTGACGGGGGAATCCGGGGAGAAGGTGGTGGGGCTGGTGCCGCTGACCACACCCTCCTGGTAAGCCCAGGTCAGCGCGGTCTGATACCAGGAAACCTTGGCGTCGGTAAAGGGGTGGGCATTGCCGCTGACGGCGGGGGAGCCTGCCACCCGGTAGAGCATACAGACGATCTGAGCCCGGGTCAGGCTGTCGTTGGGGCAGAAGAGCACGCCGTTGTTGGTGCCGACGCCGGAGATAATGCCAAGGCTGGCGGCCTTGTAGGCGTAGCTGTAATACCATTTGGAGGAATCCAGCACGTCAGGGAAGAGGACGGTATCGGCCACGGCGAATACATCGCTCTGCCAGGTTTCCTTTGCGCCGGACTGATCCTCAGCGGTGTAGGTCAGGTAATAGTAACCGGCGGACAGAGCGGCAAATCTCAGGCCATTGTCAATTGCGCTGCCCTTGATGGTATACTCCGTATCGGTGACCGAATCCGTGCAGGTTTGGATCACACTGCCGTCCGCCCGGAGGATCGCGGCGGTGACGGTGGTCAGCGGGTAGGTGCTGGTGATGGTTCCGGTCAGGGTAAAGGATTTTGCGGTGATGTTGCCGGTGGGATAGCTGCCCGGTGTGATGGTGATGCGGCTGGGAACCGGATCCTCAGATGCCACCTGGAATGGCTCGCTGGTCCAGACCTTCTCGGCACCCTTCTGGTCCACAGCAGTGTAGCGCAGGGTATAGCTGCCCGGAGTCAGAGCGGAGAATTTCAGGTTCTGGTCAATGGGGCTGCCCTTGATGATGTATTCCATAACAGAGGTTCGATCTGTGTAATTCTGAACCACTGCGCCGTTCTCGTCCAGCAGGGCGGCGGAGACGGAGGCCAGGGGCAGGGCGCTGATGATGGAGCCAGTCAGAGTGAAGGGAGCGGCGGAAATGGTATCGGTGGGATAGCTGCCCGGTGTGATGACGATGCGGGAAACCGAGCCGGTGTCACTGGGATTGGAACAATCCAAAAAGGCCGGATCCACGGCGAAGTCACAGTCCGCATAGCCGGGAATCCCGTCCACCGAACCGGCGGAGCTGTACTGCCAGAAGGCATAGGCGCCATTCAGGCTTACGGTGGAACCATACTGTGCCACCCAAACGGGGTTGGACAGGCGGGAGACATCCATTCGGTTGTTAAAATGGGCGGTGCTTCCGTAGACCATGGATGTATAGCCGGACTGGTCAATGGTGTCGCAGAAGGCGCAGGCCAGATCGGTCAGGAAGGTGATCTTGTCGCCGGCTGCGTTGTAGGCATCATAGAGCCGCCCCATGAAGCCGCCCTGAAACTCGGCAAACTCCTGGTCAAAGATAATGGGGAGATCCAGCTTGTAGCCGTCAATCAGGGCGAGAACATATTCGGCCTCCTCCCGGGCCTCCTCCTCGGTGGTGGCCTGAGAGTAGATGTAAATGCCCACCTTGATGTCCTGGGCGCAGGCCCCGGCAAGGTTGTTATAGAACTGGGTATCCGTTACCAGCGTGCCCGCCTGGGAATAGCCCCGGTAGGCGGCGCGGATAAACGCAAATTCTACGCCGTCAGCCTTGGCGGCTGCCCAGTCGATCTCTTCCTGATAATAGGACACGTCTACGCCCAGGGCCAGATCCTCCTGGGAGCCTGTGATGGTGTAGGAGGTCTCCGTATAGGGGCTGGTAAACTGGAACGTGTCTGCGGTCAGCGCCATTGGCGCCGCTTCGGAAGCCGGCTCAGATTCGGCCTCGCCGTTATACTTGCGGTATTCCGCCCAGTACTGGGGATCATCGGGGGTCTGGGGGGAGAGAAGGGTGTAAGCAGCGTCGGCGTCCTCGTCAGCCTCGGCAGCGCCGGCGGCATAGCCTGACACACTCAAAGACAAGGTCAGGGAGGCTGCGGTCAGCAGTGCACAGAGACGTCTGGTGGAAAAATAATTGTGCATAAGATTCAGAACTCCTTTTTCGTTGGCGGCTGGAATTTATCGACATTATACAACAAAACCGAATGAAGAACAAGGACTAATCCTCCAGTCTGTTCTGTAGAAAAAGACATTTTTAAAAATTTGATATGCAAGAGCCTCGCAGAGTTCCGTCAGCTTGCTGACGGAAATAAGTAAAATTAGAACGAATCCAAGGACATGTGCCTTGGATTCGTTACTTCTCAGCCTGCAAACGTGCGCGCAAAGCGCGTGCGCTGCAGCAGGGTGAGAAAGTTCGAGAAAATGCTTGCATTTTCGAGAGAGCTTGTCGAGTTTTTCGACAAGCTCAAGGACTAATCCTCTCTGATGTTGGAGAAAGAGGAAATTTCACCGGGAAACCGGCAAAATCTTCCTCCTGCGCTTGCAGGTTTTGGGGAAAACAGCTATGATAGGAAATAGAATTTCCATGGGAGGTGTTTGACCTGCAAACCGTTAAGCTATATGAACAGGACGCCTATCTGCGCCGCTTCCCTGCCCAAGTGCGCTCCTGTGTTCCGGAAAAGAAACATTGGGCCGTTGTTTTGGATCAAACCTGCTTTTTCCCGGAGGGCGGCGGTCAGCCCTGTGACCTGGGCGCCCTGGGGGACGCCCGGGTGCTGGATGTGCAGCTTCGGGGGGAGGAGATTGTCCACTTTGTGGACCGCCCTCTGGAGCCGGGCGGCGCCGTGGAGGGAGAGATTGACTGGGCGCGGCGCTTTGACCTGACCCAGCAGCACTCCGGCGAGCATATTGTCAGCGGGATTATCCACAGCCTTTATGGCTATGACAACGTGGGCTTCCATCTGGGAACCGGCGTGGTGACGGTGGACTGGAATGGCCCCCTGACCCGGGAACAGCTGGCGGAGGTAGAGAAGCGGGCCAATGAGATTGTATGGGCCAACCGGGAGACGGAGATCTTCGTTCCCTCCCGGCAGGAACTGGCCGGGCTGAAATACCGCAGCAAGAAGGAGCTGGAAGGGGAGGTGCGCATTGTGCGCTTCCCTGGGGCGGACACCTGTGCCTGCTGCGGCACCCATGTGAAGCGGGCCGGTGAAGTGGGATTGATCCGCATCCTCAGCGTCCAGAAGCTGAGGGAGGGGGTGCGTTGTGAGATGGTCTCCGGTAAGCGGGCCTTGGAATATGACCGGGCTATTGGGGAGCAGAACCATCAGATCTCCGTCCTCCTCTCTGCCAAGGAGCGGGAAACCGCCGCGGCAGCGGAGAAGCTCCATGCCGAGAACGAGCGGCTGAAATACAAGCTGGCTGCCCTGGAGACGGAGCGGTGTCAGCTGGCGGCCCAGCGGTACGCCGGTGCCGGGAACTGCCTCCTCTTTTGGGAGGGGCTGGATGCCAATGAGCTGCGCCGGCTGGCCGTGGCAGTGATGGAGACCTGCGGCGGGGTCTGCGCTGCCTTCTCCCCCAGGGAGGAAGGAGGTTGTGCCTACTGCCTGGGGCAGACCGACGGCGACCTGCGCCGGCTGGTCAAGGAGCTGAATCAGGCTTTGAACGGCCGGGGCGGCGGAAAGCCCTTCTTTGCCCAGGGGGCAGTCAAGGTGGAGCGGAAGGCCGTTGAGGACTTTTTTCAGGCCCGGGGCTGGAAGCTCTGATCCTGTTTCTCAATGAAATCCGTCCATCGAGAAACCCGTGTGCTGTGCACACTGGCGCACAGTCCCACGCTGCACTGCCTGATTGAAAGGTTTCTGTCAAATCTGGTATGAGTTTCGCCAAGTGCATTGTGAAATCGTCAAAGGAAAGGAAGAAAGAACATGCGTATTGCAACTGCGGCCCAAATGCGGGAACTGGACAACCTGACCATCAACCAGTTGGGAGTGCCCTC
>CAZVVH010000053.1:6851-11716 GCA_964630475.1 uncultured Oscillospiraceae bacterium
CGGCCCAAATGCGGGAACTGGACAACCTGACCATCAACCAGTTGGGAGTGCCCTCCTTGCTCCTGATGGAGCGGGCGGCCCAGGGCATTGTGGCCGAATGTCTTAAATTGTTGAAGAATCCCCGACAGTCCGTGGCCGTGGTGTTCAGCGGCCCCGGCAACAACGGTGGGGACGGCGTGGCGGCAGCCCGGCTGCTGCTGGACGCGGGGGTCACGGTGGCGGCCTTCCTGGTGGGCCGCCGGGAGAAGATGACGGAGGACACCCGGGCCATGGAAGTGATGCTGGACCAAAAAGGGGGCCAGCTGCTGGACTTTGATCCTCAGAACCCCACCTACCGGCAGATTATCACCCGGGCGGATTTGTTTGTGGACGCCCTGTTCGGCATCGGCCTGAACTCCAATATCCGGGGGACCTCCATCCAAGCCATTGAGTGGATGAATGAGTCCCAGGCCCCGGTGGTGGCGGCGGACATCCCCTCCGGAATCGAAGCGGACACTGGCCGGGTTCTAGGCCTGGCGGCCCGGGCAGCGGTGACCGTCACCTTTACCCTGCCCAAGGCGGGCCACTATGTGGGTCAGGGCGGGCTTTACACCGGCAGGCTGGTAGTCCATGATATTGGCATCCCCCAGGCGCTGGTGGACAAGCTGGAGACCTATGCCACCGCCGTTGACCGGGGCCTGGTGCGGTCCTTCCTGCCCCAGAGGCCGGCGGACGGCCACAAGGGAACCTTCGGAAAGGATTATATCCTGGCGGGCAGCGTGGGCTTCACCGGGGCGCCCATTTTGGCCTCTCGGGCAGCGGTGCGCTCCGGGGCAGGCCTGGTCTATCTGGGGGTGCCGGAAAGTATCTATCAGATTGCGGCGGTGAAGAGCGACGAGGCCATGCCCTACCCGTTGCCCGACAAGGACGGCAAGCTGAGCAGCGGGGCCATTGACAAGATCTTTGCCCGGATGGAGGGCTGCGACTGCGCTCTGATCGGCCCCGGCCTGGGCCGTGGCGCCGTTATTACCATGCTGGTGAATCATATCCTGCGGACGGTGAATTACCCCATTGTGCTGGACGCGGATGGTCTAAATGCTGTGGCAGATCATATAAGTATGTTGGACGGGCGCAGAGACTGCCCTACCATCATTACCCCCCACGACGGGGAGTTTGCCCGGCTGGGCGGCGACCTGTCCGACGGGGACCGGCTGACGGCGGCCCGGATGTTTGCCATGGAGCACGGCTGCCTGCTGGTTTTGAAGGGGCACTGCACCATCGTCACCCTGCCTGACGGTCAGGCCTTCCTGAATACCACCGGAAACTGCGGCATGGCCAAGGGAGGCAGCGGAGACGTACTTTCCGGGGTGATTCTGGGCCTGATTGGCCAGGGGATCCACCCGGTGAAGGCTGCTGTGGCGGCGGTGTGGCTCCACGGCCGGGCGGGAGACCTAGCAGCGGAGGAAAAGGGCACCTATGCCATGACCCCCACCGATTTGCTGGAAAAGCTGCCCCAGGCCTTTATGGAGGTTACGAAGTGAATCAATCAAAGGAGGCATAACTGAACGATGCACTTGCGGCTGAAAGCAGGTGTACCAATGATAGCGGCTCTGTTGCTGCTGACTGGTTGCGGCAAGGCGGAAAAGCAGGCGGATGAACTGGCCCTGAGCCTGCGCACCACCTACCTGTCCATGTCCCAGTTCTCTGCGGAGGTCTCGGTGACAGCGGACTACGGGGACAGCGCCTATGAGTACCAGCTCCTGGCGGAGGGCAATCAGCTGGGAGGCAGCCTGACCGTCCTGGAGCCGGAGGAGGTGGAGGGGGCGGTTATCTCCTGGCAGGATGGGAAAACAGCCCTGACCTATGATGGAGCCAGCGTGGAAACAGGGGAGCTGTCCCCGGACGGACTTTCCCCCACCGATGGAATCCCCCTGATTTTCCAGGCGGTGCGTTCCGGAGGCATCACCGACGCCACCCTGGAACAGTGGGAGGAGGGGGAGGTGCTGGTGCTGACCATTGACAACCCCAACGTGCTGGAATCTGGCCAATCGGTGATCACCGTCTGGGCAAACCGGGAGGATTTCTCTCTCCTCCGGGCGGAGATCGCTTGGGAGGGAACCACGGTGCTCCAGGTGGAGTTTGAAGAGTTCCAATTTGCATAAGCGCCGCCCTGGGAGAAATCCCGGGGCAGTTGCTATTTTGGTGAAATCATGCTAAAATACCAAGCGTCGATGTTCCTGACAGAAAGGACAAAAAGAAATGGATGATTTGCTGAAAAGCTGGCTGGAGCAGGTCCTGGCAGAGGAGCTGAAAGGCAATGCGCTGACTTTGTTGGAAGGCGGAATGCCCATTGATCGGGTGGCGGAGGAAACCGGCCTGACTGTGGAGGAAATCCAAAAGCTGGCAGAAGAGAAGAATGCGGAGGTCCAGCCGGCAAACTCCTGACAATAACAGATTGGAAGTCTTAGCATGATAAACAAAACGGCACGAACCTGGGCTGAGATCCACATGGACCGCCTGGCCTACAACTATCGGCAGATCCGGGCAAAGCTGGCCCCAGAGACCAAATACATGGCCCTGGTGAAGGCGGACGCCTACGGACATGGCGCCATTCCGGTGGCAAAGAAGTACGAAGAACTGGGGGCGGACTATTTTGCCGTGGCCTGCCTGAATGAAGCTGTGGAGCTGCGGGAGGCGGGCATCACCGCTCCCATTCTAATCCTGGGCTATACGGATCCTTCCTTCACCGGAGAGCTGCTGGATTACCATGTGACCCAGACCATTTATGATGAGGAATTGGCCCGGCAGTTTTCCCGGGAGGCCCAATCCAGAGGAAAGCGCCTGCGGGTACACCTGAAGGCGGACACCGGCATGAGCCGCTTGGGTTTCCTCTGCGACGAAGGGCATCTGGATGAATCCACCGCCATTTTGGCGAAGGTGGCCCGGCTGTCCGGGCTGGAGGCGGAGGGGCTGTTTATGCATTTCTCTGTGGCGGACTCTGATGAGGAGGACAAGGTGGCCTATTCCCGGATTCAGGTTGCCCGCTATACCGCCCTGTGCGAAAGGCTGGAGGCTCTGGGGGTGACCTTCCCCTTCCGCCACTGTGCTGCCTCCGCCGCCATTCTGAATTATCCCCAGGCCCACTTCAATATGGTGCGTCCGGGAATCATTCAGTATGGCCTCCATCCGGACCCATCCACTGTGGGCAGGATGGACCTGAGGCCGGTGATGGAGGAAAAGACCCGGGTGGCTTCGGTAAAGTGGATGCCCAAGGGTACCACCATCAGCTATGGCCGCACCTATACCTTGGAGCGGGATAGCCTGGTGGCGGTGATCCCCGTGGGCTATGCGGACGGCCTGTTCCGCCTGTTGTCCAACCGTCAGCAGATGCTGGTGCGGGGCCGGCGGGTGAATCAGATCGGACGGGTGTGTATGGATATGTGCATGCTGGACGTGACCGATGTACCCGGTGTGAAGATTGGGGACGAGGTTACGGTGTTCGGCGATGGACTTCCCCTGGAAGAGAAATCGGATGCGGCGGGGACCATCAGCTATGAGCTTCTCTGCGCGGTGTCGCCCAGAGTGCCCCGGATCTATTTGGACTGATGTTGTCAGCTCTTTATCAGGATTCGACGAACTTTTTCTTCATTAGACACATACACTGACCTGGGAGCAGATTTCAGGGACGGCGGCTGGAACCGTGTGGAAATTTTCCGCGGTGTGTATAAACTCGGCTGCCCCGTGGGAAAATGATAGTAAAGCGCATGACATAGGCTCTATGTAATGTGGTGAACTATTTCCAGCGGAGTGTGAGAATGTGGATAACAGTGTGAGACGAGGAGATATTTACTACGCAGATCTGAGCCCGGTGGTGGGCAGCGAGCAAGGCGGTGTCCGGCCGGTTCTGGTCATCCAGAACGACACCGGAAACCGGCACAGCCCCACCATTATTGCGGCGGCCATCACGTCCCAGATGAACAAGGCGAAGCTGCCAACTCATATCGAACTGATCGGGACCGACTGCGGTCTGACCAAGGACTCTGTGGTTTTGCTGGAGCAGATCCGAACCCTGGATAAGCGGCGGCTGCGGGAGAAAATGGGACATCTGGACGACCACAGAATGGCAGAGGTGGACTGGGCGATTGCCGTCAGCTTCGGCCTGCAGAACCGGGAGGCCAGAGAAGTTTAAGTAAGCGCTGGGGTGCCAATCAGACATCCCCGGCGCTCTTTTTTTGCTCCACCCTGCATAGAATTGCAGGGAGGAAGGAGGGAGGCCCATGGAGTGGAGTATCCCCGTCCGCCTGAACGGGCAGGAGACTGCCCAGCTGCGCTGTGCGGGGGACGGGCTGAGAACCGTGTTCTTTCTGGACTGCCCGGAGCAGCCGGGGCTGTTTAAACTCTGGCTGGAGGGGAACGGTACCCTTCTGTTGGGCACACCGGTGCCGGTGGCAGGGCGGCTGACCCTGAAAAAGCTGGTCTCCAACCGGCAGTTGGAGCAGATCCGGCCCATCACCTCCGCCAGCCTGGTTCCCGCCGGGGAGAATCCCCGCCCCCGGGAGGAGGGCCTGCCCCCGGAGATCACCGACCCGGAGCTGCGGGAGGGCCTGGCCCGGGGCGGATTTTCCGCCCGCCGGGAGGGGGAACGGCTGATCCTCTCCCGGGCCTGGCAGCCGGGGCAGGAGTTTCCCGTTCCGGCGCTGTTTGCCTTGACCCGGTGGAAAAATGGGAGGCTGAGCATCATCCTGAAGCGGGGCTGGCCGGTGGTATAAACGTGAGTCCGGTCTCATTTTACGAAAAAATGATATTTTATGAACAGAATCAATCTGTCGTTCAAAGAGAAAAGAGGAGATTGTATATGAGTTTTGGAGAAGCGGTTGGCAGCGCCT
>CAZVVH010000054.1:0-6903 GCA_964630475.1 uncultured Oscillospiraceae bacterium
CCGCCACGAACTTGGCGTCCAGCTCGGCGGAGGCGGTGCGGAAGGTCACGTTCATATCGGAGCGGGAGCTGACCTCTGCCGCGCAGGTAAACAGCCGGGAGCTGTCGATGACATCGTACAGCATCTGGGCCTTGTTGTGCTTGATCTTCTCCATGCCGGGAATGCCCCCTTGCTCCTCCAGCCAGTTGCAGACCAGGCCCAGCATATAGATGCACCAGCAGGGCGGGGTATTATACATGGAGTCCTTCTCAATCTCCGTCTGCCAGTTCAGCATCAGAGGCGTCATGGGCAGCTCATGGCCGGCCAGGGACTTCTTCACAATCACAATGGTGACGCCCGCAGGGGCCAGGTTCTTTTGTGCGCCGGCATAAATGACGCCGTACTTGGAGACGTCCACCTGGCGGGAGCAAATGTCAGAGGACATGTCACAGACCAGGGGCACATTGCCGGTCTCTGGAACATACTGCCACTCCGTACCATAGATGGTGTTGTTGGCGCAGTAGTAGAAATAGGATGCGTCAGGACGAATCACCAGCTGATCCTGGGTTGGAATATAGGTGTGATTCCGATCCTCGGAGGAGGCGGCCACGGCGATATCGCCGTACTTTTTGGCCTCCTTATAGGCCAGGGTGGAAAAATTGCCGGTGAGGGCATAGTCCGCCTTGCCGGTGGCCCCGATCAGGTTCAGCGGAATGGCTGAAAACTGGGTAGAGGCGCCGCCCTGGAGGAACAGGATCTCGTAATCATCAGGCACGTTCATCAGCTTCCTGAACTTGGCCTTGGTATCATCAAAAATTTTCTGGAACACCTTAGAGCGATGACTCATCTCCATCACGGACATTCCCGACCCCTGATAATTGGTAATCTCAGCACCGGCACGGGTCAGGACCTCCAAAGGAAGCATGGACGGGCCCGCAGAGAAGTTATAGATACGCTCGTTTCCCATAAGGATTCCCCTTTCTTTCTTGTCATACTAAATCAATGCAGGCGCCGCAGTTCAGGCTGCCCACATACCTATGAGAAGGTAAGGTTAATTATAACAATTTAGCGCATTAAAAACAAGGAAATATATAACAAAACTTTTCGTCATTTTCGGGGTTTTAGCTTCACTTTTAAACAAATGTCTCCACAGAGCGGACAATCCCTTCCCGTTCATCCTCTGAAACCGGAGGGGCAATTCCTATTATAGACGTTTTTAAATGGTTTGCAAGGCCTTTTCCAGCCCTATAATTCGGTCATTTCTTTCTTTTTTCTAACAATTCCCAGGACTTCTTGCTTTTTCTTCTCCAATTTCATATAATGCAGGCAAAGGAATTCCGAAAGGAGGGGGCTGTTATGCCTTCCCGTATCTTAATTGTTGACGACGAGCCGGAAATTGCCGATCTGGTTGAGCTGTATCTGAAAAACGACGAGTATGAGATCATCAAGTGCTACAACGGAACCGACGCCCTCAACGTAATTCGCACCCAGCGGCTGGATCTGGCCATTCTGGATGTTATGCTGCCCGGGATAGACGGCTTCTCCCTGTGCCGGGAGATCCGTCAGGAATATCAGTTCCCGGTTCTGATGCTGACCGCCCGGGTGGATGATATGGATAAGATCACCGGCCTGACCATCGGCGCGGACGACTATATTACAAAGCCCTTCAATCCCCTGGAGCTGACTGCCCGGGTCAAGGCCCAGCTGCGCCGCTATACCCTGTACAACAGCGGCGGCGAGGAAGGGGAGGCGGACGCCGAGATCCTTGACGTCAACGGCCTGGTTATCAACCATGCCACCCACGAGTGCCGCCTGTATGACGAAAAAATTACCCTGACCCCCATTGAGTTCAATATCCTGTGGCTGCTGTGCCAGCGTCGGGGTGAGGTGATCTCCGCCGAGGAGCTGTTTGAAACCATCTGGGGGGAAAAATATCTGGATCGAAACAACACCGTTATGGTCCACATCCGCCGCCTGAGGGAAAAGCTCCATGAGCCTTCCCGGAACCCCCGGTTTATCAAAACCGTCTGGGGCGTGGGCTATAAGGTGGATTGATCGCCATGGAACCGAAAAAATTTACCCGACTGAAGCTGAAAATGCTCCTTTTCGTGGTGGTGGACTCCATTGCGATTTGGGGCATCTGCCTGCTTTTCCTCCAGTTTGTCATTGACGGCCTGCTGAACAATGGTATCCGCCGCCTGTTTTACTGGCTGGCCCAGAATTGGAACGGTATGACCTTGGATAAGGCAAAAATGGTTTATGCCACCTATATCACCGCCAACAAACCGGTGATTCTGGCCATCGGGCTGGTGGTGATTGTGCTCCTCAGCTGCTATTTGTCCTTCGGCCTCTTTGCCCGCTATCTGAATATGATTTCCTCCGCCGTCCATCACCTGTTTGGAGAGACCGCAGAGCCGATCAAGC
The DNA here is from genome assembly GCA_964630475.1 of uncultured Oscillospiraceae bacterium. Taxonomy (GTDB): domain Bacteria; phylum Bacillota; class Clostridia; order Oscillospirales; family Oscillospiraceae; genus JAJQBJ01. The sequence goes on from CAZVVH010000054.1 coordinate 2,404, forward strand.
TGCCCCCGGAGCTGGCGCCCATTCAGGCGGATCTGAACGGCATCCAGCGGGCCATTGCCGCCCAGCGCAAGCTGACCCAGACCAGTGAGCAGCGCAAAAGCGACCTGATCGCCTATCTGGCCCACGATTTAAAGACCCCGCTGACCAGCGTCCTGGGCTACCTGGAGCTGCTGGACAAGCAGCCCGATCTGACCCCGGAGCAGCGGGCCAAGTACACCGGCATAGCCCTGGAAAAGACCCAGCGGCTGGAAAAGCTGCTGGGCGAATTCTTCAACATCTCCCAGATGGAGCTGACCGGCCCCGGCAAGGAGCGGACGGAGGTCCGTCTGGATCTCCTCCTCTATCAGATGATTGAGGAGTTCTATCCCCTGTTGGAGGAGAAGGAGCTGACCTGCGAGCCGGACATCCAGGGCAGCTTTGTGGTAAACGGAAACCCGGATCAGCTGGCCCGCACCTTTGACAATGTACTCCGCAACGCGGTCAGTTATTCCAACCCCGGCACCAAAATCCACCTGCGGGCCACCGACCAAAACAGCTGGATTGAGGTCTCCATTTCCAACCAGGGTTTGACCATCCCGGAGGAGCAGCTCTCCTCCATCTTCCAGAAATTTTACCGGCTGGACGGCGCCCGTCAGACCCACACCGGCGGGGCGGGCCTGGGGCTGGCCATCGCCAAGGAGATCGTGGAGCTGCATGGCGGCACCATTCGGGCCGCTTCCACCGGCAATGTGACCACCTTCACAATCCGGCTTCCCGGACACGTCTTTGAGAAGCATGAGAAATGAGCCATGAGGCCGCCCAAACAGGCGGCCTCGTTTTCAATGCTTTCGTTTTCCCTTTCTCCTGCGGGGGACGCTGACAGAGCGGCGGTTATAGCCCTTCCGGCGTTTTCCGCCAGCCGTTCAGGTCTTTTCCCGGCGGCCCGGGGCTGCCTCCGCCCGGCTGGACCGGGGCGGCTCCCCCTGTTCTTCACCAGCTGAGCCAGTTCCTCCTCCCGCTCGGCGGTCTCCGCAGCCAGCTCCAGATAGATCTCCTTCGCTTCCTTTGGCAGGGTATAGGGATCCCGGAACAGCTCCAGGATCTTCATTTGCAGTTCTGTCATCGCGTCTCCTTTGTTTTACCGCCCTTCAAATTTGGGCTTGCGCTTGCTGCGGAAGGCATCCACCGCCTCCTGGAAATCGTGAGAGGCGGTCAGCTCCACAGACAGCTTGTGCTCTACCCTCCGGGCGTCCTCAAAGTGAATATCCAAATTGCCCAGGCTGAGAATCTCCTTCATACCGCGGACCGCCAGCGGGGGCTTGGCGGCCAGCTGATCCAGAATCCTGTCCACCTCATGGAAGAGGGTTTCCTCGGGGAATACCCGGTTAATCACCCCCTGGAGATAGGCCTCTTGGGCGGTGATCTTGGTGCCCAGTAGCAGCATCTCCTTGGCCCGCACCAGATTGGTGCGGCGGGGCAGGCGGATGGCCCCGCCCCAGCCGGGCACCAGGCCGATGTTCACCTCGGTCAGGCCGAACCGGGCCGTCTCAGAGGCATAGATCAGGTCGCAGGCCATGGCAATCTCGAAGCCGCCGCCAATGCACCAGCCGGAGACCGCCGCCACCACGGGCTTGGTCATGCTCATCAGGGTGTCCCGGATGGCCACCCCACGCTGATACATGGCCTCCCCGGCCTCCACTGAGGTCACGTCCTTCAGGCTCTCCATGCTGCCGCCGGAGGAAAAGGCCTTTTCCCCGGCCCCCCGGAGGAGCACCGCCCGGACGGCGGGTTCCTTATCCACCCTCCGCAGCTCCGCCGCTAGCTGCTCCTGCATATCCTTGGTCAGGGCGTTCAGCTCCTTGGGGTTATAAATGGTCAGGGTGGCCACCTGGCACTCCGGGGTGCCCCGATAGGTGGTATAGATACAGGGTTGTTCCATAGCGCTCGCTCCCGTCGTTTTTCTTTTGCACTTCGGCGTTAAACTGCCGTAATCCTAATTATATTCAATTTTATGAAACGGTGCAACTGGGCAGCTAGGAAACCGGCTCCACGGTAACACCGGTATAATACCAGTTCAGAATCTCTGTATATGTTTTCCCGTCTTTGGCCATTGCATTCGCGCCATACTGGCTCATGCCTACACCGTGGCCGTAGCCGGTGACATAGAAGGTCACCCCCTCCGGGCCGGTCTCCACGGTAAACCGGGCAGAGCGCAGGCCGAACAGGGTCCGCACCTTGGTGGCCGCCAACTCCACGCCGCCTACGGACACAGAGGTCAGGGTGCCGTTGTCGTTGTAATTCAGACGGATCTCCCAGGCCGAAGGATCTTCCCCCAGCTCTGCATTGGGATCCTCCCCCTGGACGACCCGCCGGAAGGTCTCCCCGTCCACCGTCACCACCGAATAGTAGTTGGGCACCTCCTCCCCCTCCGGGCTGGACACCTCCTGCAGATAGGGCAGGTCTCCGCCCCAGACCTCGCTGGCCGCCAGAGTATGTCCATCTGAGGAGGAATGAAACACTGCCTGGATGATCTCCCCGCCGTATTTCACCACGATGCCGTCGGTTTCTGTCACGGCGCGGCGCAGCTTCTCCGTGTACTCCTCTGCCAACTCCCCCCACTTGGCCTGGGCCTCCCCTTCGGTCAGATAGGCCTGACAACAGGTGTAATCGGTGCAGATATCCGCCTGCAGATGGTTGGCGGAGGGATTGGCCTGCCGGTACAGAGTCTCTGACCGGGCGGCCACTGCCTGGGCCTTTAAGGCCTCCTCCTCAAAGGCAGCGGGCATTTCCGCCGCCAGAACTCCCCACAGATAATCTCCCAGCGTCATCGTCTCCACCTTGTCCCCCACCAGCACCCGGATGGTTGTCTCCTCATCCATTCCGGAGACCGCCGCCGTTTCCGCTGTCACCTGGGCCTCGCCGCTTTCCGTTTTCAGGTTCGGTTTTTCCGCTTCCGCCGTCCCGCCGGCAATAGCCCCTACGGCAAAGGCCGGAAAGAGGAAGCCCTCCGCCAGCAGCAGCAGCGCCAAAATCATGCCCTTTTTCATTCCTGAATCCCTCCTTTTGCAGTTCTTTTTTCTTCATATTTCATTTTTATTTTGGCTAAATTTACAAGAATGTTTTCTTCCATCGCTTTTTTTGCACCTATTATTTTAGTTTTTCCCATATTTATACAATTCCATTGACTTTTGGATGCGGTTGCAGTAGAATAAGTATATTCTCAGTATGAAATCGGAGGTTCAAAAATATGCAAAATCCGACCATGAAGGCTTCCGAGGACTTCTTCCAGAATTTATGTGGCGAATACGCAAAACATAACCTGATTGATCCCTCCTGCTACGAAAAAATTGAAGTAAAGCGCGGCCTGCGCAATGCGGATGGCACCGGTGTCATGGCCGGCGTCACCCAGATCGGCAATGTCCGGGGTTATTACATGCAGGACGGTGAAAGGGTCCCCATGGAGGGCCAGCTGTTCTACCGGGGCATTAACGTGGAGGATCTGATCCGTGGCTTTGTGGCCGAAGATCGGTTTGGCTTTGAGGAAACCGCCTATCTCCTCCTCTTTGGCGACCTCCCCTCCAGGGAACAGCTGGACAAATTCGTCTCTCTGATGGATACTTACCGCCCCCTGCCCCACATGTTCACAGAGGACATGATCTTAAAGGCCCCCAGTAAGAATATTATGAATAAGCTGGCCCGCGGCGTACTGACCCTCTATTCTTACGACGACGATCCCGACAACCTGTCCCTGGCCTCCGAGCTGCACAAGGCTATGCAGCTCATCGCCCGCTGCCCCACCATCATTGCCCACGCCTACGCCGCCAAGCACTGCTATTTTGACAACGGCTCTCTCTATCTGCACCGGCCCCAGCCTGGTCTGAGCACGGCGGAGAACTTCCTCTACGCCATCCGGCACGATCACAAATACACCACAGAGGAAGCCCGCCTGCTGGATCTGTGCATGGTGCTCCACGCAGAGCACGGCGGCGGCAACAACTCCGCCTTCGCCTGCCGGGTGCTCTCCTCCTCCCATACGGATATCTATTCCTCCATCGGCGCCGCAGTGGGCGCGTTGAAAGGCCCCCGTCACGGCGGCGCCAACATCAAGGTGAAGGAAATGCTGGCCGTGATTGAGAAGGAGGTTCAGGATTGGAGCGACGAGGGCCAGGTCTACGACTGCCTCCTCCGCATCCTGCGGAAGGAGACCGGCGACGGCTCCGGCCTGATCTACGGCATGGGCCATGCGGTCTACACCATCTCAGATCCCAGGGCAAAGGTTTTGAAATCCTTCGCAGGTAGCCTGGCCCGCAAGAAGAATATGATGGATAAATTCAACCTGATCCAGTCTGTGGAGCGGCTGACCCCCAAGGCCTTTAACGAGGTCACCGGCCATCCCAAGGTCATGTGCGCCAATGTGGATCTGTACTCCGGCTTTGTCTATGAGCTGCTGAACATCCCCCAGGAGCTGTACACCCCGCTCTTCGCCGCCGCCCGCATGGTGGGCTGGTGCGCCCACCGCAT
>CAZVVH010000054.1:7003-11381 GCA_964630475.1 uncultured Oscillospiraceae bacterium
AATTCGCATCGCTCTGGAATTGTTTTCAAAAGTTTGAAAGGGGTGTTTTCAATATGACAATTGCTATTCTCGCAAATGATGCCCGTAAAGAACTGATGGCCGACTTCTGCAATGCGTACAGTGGTATTCTCAGCAAGTATAATATTGTTGCGACAGCCTCCACCGGCAATGTTGTTGAAAAGGCCACTGGTTTGAACATCCGCAAACTGCTAGCCGGCAACCTGGGCGGAACACAGCAAATCGCTCAAATGATTACCTATGGTGAAATCGACATGGTGCTTCTCTTTAACGATTATAATTCCCATGACAGCGCCAGTCACCTGCGCAGCGCGGAGGTTCGCAATATCCTACGATTGTGTGATATGTATACCGTTCCCATCGCCACAAATATCGCCTCTGCCGAACTGCTTGTTCGTGGTCTGGGCCGCGGCGATCTGGATTGGCGTGAAATTGAAATGCAGGATACCGATCACGCACAGGTTTCCTGATTCTGATTTTATACTAAAACTGATTAAAAAGCTTGAAAAGCTTTTTATAGCGCGAAGCGCGTCCCGTTTTTATGAGACGGCGCAGCGTGCATTCGCACGATGCCAGGGTGCTCAGCACACGGGTTTTTCAATGAAAGCATTTCATTGAGAAACAGTATCAATCTTTCATTTGATATAAGCTGTGAATGGAAAAAAGACGTTGTCTCCGGCAATCACTGGGATTGCAAAAGGACAGCGTCTTTTATTTTTGGAATTCCTTATCCGTTGTCAGGAGCAGAACCGATGCTTGCCGATGACCACCAACAGAGGCCGGCTCCAGATCCAACTGCTTGTGGCAGTATTGGGGTTAAAATAGTAGATGGCGCCGCCGGTGGGGTCCCAGCCATTTATGGCGTCCCTGGCCGCCTGATAGCAGGAATCCGCCACAGGCTGGTCAATCTGTCCGTCCACCATGCAGGTGAAGGCCCCGGGCTGATAGACCACGCCCGCAATGGAATTGGGGAAGGAGGGGTGGTTCACCCGGTTCAGAATCACCGCGCCCACCGCCACCTGGCCGGAGTAAGGCTCTCCCCGAGCCTCTGCGGAAATGACCTTGGCCAACAGGGCCACATTGTTGGACTGGTTGCTGTTGGAGGAGCCGGAGATCCCCAGCGCCGTCAGGGTAGCCGTGCCCGCAATGCCGTCCGCCGTCAGGCCGTTCTTCCGCTGGAAATATTTCACCGCCGCCGTGGTCTGGCTTCCGTAATAGCCGTCCACAGAGCCGGAATAGTAGCCCCAGTTTTTCAGCTTCGTCTGAATCGTCTTGACCGTCTCTCCGGACGAGCCTTGCCGGTAACTGGCCGCCTGCACCGCAGGCACCAGGGAAATCACCAGCAGATTCATCATCAACAAAGCGCAAAGCGCCAGGGCAAACCGCCGTTTGTGCTTCACGAAAAACGCCTCCTTTACAAATGCAGCCCTAGCTTGTGCAAAATTCGTCAGATCATGCGGCGTTTTTCATTTTTTTCAAAAATTCAGCCTGGCTGTCCCTGGAAAAAGGGTTTCAGTCCGGGCAGAGCCTCCCGAAATTCCCATTTTTTCTCCATGAGCCTGCCAAAAAGGCCGATGATCCTTCCGTTGACCAGTGCGCAAAACACGGTGCCCACATTGACCCCCACAAACTGGAACAGGCCAAAAAACAGGAAGGACAGCACAATGCTGACCCCGCAGCTGATGCAGTCATAGGCGGTTTTGCAGTGGCCGGAATCCAGCCTCCACTTTTTGGATACCTCTATTACAATCAGCTCGTAAACCTCCGGGGCAATGTACGTGTGAAAGAAAAAGGCCACGCCCAGGGAGCAAAGGGGTAGCCCCACAACAAAATATACCAACCGAAGGGCAATGTGCTCCGCAGGCAAGCCGCCAAGCAGCAAAACCCAGCCGTCCAAGGCCACGCCATAGAGTACCGCCGTGACAAAGGAGAACAGGTAGGACACCCGGAACCGGCGCAGGACAAGGATCATTGCCAGCAGCAAAACCGCTTGCAGGGTATATTCCGCCATACCGAAGGTGAAAAAGCTGAGATACTGGGACACCTTCATGTAAACCAGATAGGCCGGCGCCACCACCATGGACATGCCGAAGCCGGCCTTTTCCATAAAGGCGGTTCCCAAGGCCATAACCAGGATGCCCGCCCCATAGCAGAATTCTGTGTAAACCCGTCTCTTTTTCATAGGTCCCTCCCGAAGAAGCAAAAATCATCTTCTCCGGTTTGATACAGAAACCGGAAAAGATGACCGGGTTATTATAGCAGATTTTCCCCCTCCTGACAAGGGGCCAAGCTTTGCCGGCCACGCTTTTCCATGCCCCTTTAAAAAAACATTGACAAGCCGGGCAAATCATATTATGATAACATCAATTTCATTCCCGTGAGGGAGTAGCATGCGCACGGCGTCGTGCGTAACAAGTCAACATACTGGCCGGGTTCCGGTCTGGCTTGTTTTAAATTGCGAGACTCATGTATAACTGTCGTGCTGGACACGTAGACTTTTTACAGGACTCGAGTATAGCATACAGCTATACTTGAGTCTTTTCTTTGTGGCTGAACATAGGGAGGAATTTCCATGAACATTGACTTTCTGTTTATCCTGAACAGCGTCCTGCTGGGTGTAGGGCTGGCGATGGACGCCTTCTCGGTCTCCATGGCAAACGGCCTCAACGAGCCTCAGATCGGCAAGGGCAGAATGTGCGCCATCGCCGGGGTGTACGGCGGGTTTCAGGCCTTTATGCCTATGATGGGCTGGGTCTGCGTCCACACTATCGTACAGTATTTTGAGAAATTCCAGCGGCTGATCCCGTGGATTGCCCTGGGCCTGCTGGCCTATATCGGCGGGAAAATGCTCCTGGAGGGTATCCGCGGCGGGGAGGGGACTGCCGCGGAAAAGACGGTTCTCGGAGTGGGAACCCTGATCCTCCAGGGCGTAGCCACCTCCATTGACGCGCTGTCCGTAGGCTTTACCATTGCAGAGTACAACTGTCCCATGGCCTTCCTCTGTTCCATTATCATTGCCATGGTCACCTTCTTTATCTGCATGGTTGGCCTGGCTATTGGTAAATTCGGCGCAAAGACCTCGGAAAAGCTGGCCAGCAAGGCCTCCATCCTGGGCGGCGTTATCCTGATCGCCATCGGGCTGGAAATCTTTATCAGCAGCTTTCTGTAATAAGCGCTTTCCCCTTTGGGGCCTTTCATCAGACCGCATTGTATGCAAAAGCAGTGGTTTTTGCATAAATTTGGCTCCCTGTTCACAGTTGGAACAGGGAGCCGTTTGCGTCGATTCGGATATCAAATATTGTTTGCCAGAGCGTAAGCGGCTCTCATGGCGCTTTGGACACTGCCAACCTTGTTGCAGTCCCCGATTATATGGACGCGGCAATCGCTGTCAAAGAAGGCTGCGGCCTCTGCGTGCTTGGATTTCATTCCCGCCGCCAGAACCACATGATCGGCGGGAAGGAGATGCTCAACCCCCTCCTGATCTCTATATGTAACCCCCTCCCGGGAGATTCCGGTGCAGGTTGCGTTCAGCGTATAGCAAAAGCCCTCCTGGCTCTCCCAGGCCTTTTTGATGGCCTCGCAGATCATCAGCGGGAAGCGCGCCCGGTTCTCAGCAGATCCGCCGAACTCGTCAGTACGCTTGTTGGAGATGGGAGACAAAAAACGGCCAGGAAACATCATACGATAGGCCATATGCAGATAGCAGCCGTCAAAGCCCAAGCTCTTGGCCAGCTTAGCCTCCTCGGTGTATTTCTCCACCATCTTGTGCAGCAGTTCCTTAGGAGCGGCTTTGCCATATTCAGCCTTGGAGCCGTCGCCGGCAACAAACTCAGACAGGACACCATCAGAAGCGTCATAGCCCTTCACAATGTTCATATCCGGCAAAACCAGATAGAATGCCTTTGCGCCATAGTAATGCACCATGTCAGCCACCTGGGCAAACATATGCTGGTGCTGGCCTACGGTGATATCCAGGGGCAGGGAATGGGGATCTGTGGTTTTCACAGGGTTATTGCCCTTAACGGTAACAACAGCGGCGCCAGCCTTGGCCTTGTTGGCATAGTGGGTAATCAGGGCTTCTGTGGGCCACTTCTCCGTCGCCTGAATGAAGTGGGGGTTGGACGCGGTGCAGATCAGGCGGTTGCGCAGCATGACGCCATTGATCTCGATGGGGGAAAGCAAATTTGAATACTTGAGAGACACAGCAAAACACTCCTAAACTAGATTATAGATTTTTATCTTGTTCGTAGGCTTCTTCCAGCGCGGCTTCCGCCTGCTCCCGGGTAAAGGGGCCGCCGTGGCCGGAACAAAACTTCTCAGAACCTGTTGCAAGCAGCCTTTCCAGGCTGGGCAAAATTCT
>CAZVVH010000055.1:0-11348 GCA_964630475.1 uncultured Oscillospiraceae bacterium
GCCGCAGCCGCCGCCAAAACAAGGATCACAATCCCGCAAATAATTCTCTTTTTTACAGATTTCGGTTTGCTCATTTTAAGGCCCCCTCGCCTTCAATCGTCAAAAAATCAGTAACATTTGCAGGATTAGCTACTATAAGTATATCATTTTTGCCTAAAAATGTCAACTTTGAAAAAGAGATTATTGTTATTTTCAGCAAAATTTCAACAATCATATCCTATTATGCCAAACCCAGGGCGGCGAAAGGGGCTGTCTCACAAAACGCGAGACAGCCCCGGGTATTTTATCGTGTTTTATCTGCGGATGCTTAAGAATTGACCAGGTCGTAGAAGCCCACCATCATGGTGGCGGTTTCCGCACGGGTTGCCTGGCCCAAGGGGTTCAGGGACAGGGATCCGTCGCTGTTGCGAACGCCGCTGATGATCCCGTTCTGGGTGGCCCAGAGCACCGCGTTCACAGCCCAGATGTCCACCTTTTCCGCGTCAGTGAAGCCGGACAAATCTCCGGTCACCTCGGGGCGGCCATAGTAGGCATACAGGAACACCGCGATCTGTTCACGGGTCACGTTGGCATTGGGGCTGAAGGTGGTGGCACTGGTGCCTTCAGTGACCGATTCCTCATAGGCCCACTGGACAGCGTCTGCATACCACTGGCTGTCGGGCACATCGGTGAAGGGATTCCCGATGCCCACAGTGGGCTTGCCCTCCATGGCGTACAGGATTTGAACAAACATCGCACGATTGGTGGTGCCCATGGGGTCAAACCGGTTATTGCCCACGCCATTCATCAGGCCCAGATCCGCCGCACGGTTGGCGTAGACGGTATACCAAGCGTCTTCAGGCAGATCCACAAAGCGAGGAACGGGCCAGGTCAGGTCTCCACCGTAATTCTGCATGGTATCGCTGTTCCAGGTGGAGTCCCCCTCAGGATAATTCACTGCGGCAGCCACGCCATTGAAGGAGTCCTCCTCGATCACCGGGGCGCTGCCCTGGAAGGTAATGCTGTCCAGGTCGGAGCAGTAAGCAAAGGCCTGGTTGTTGATATACTGAACGCTGGCGGGAATGGTGAGGCTGGTAATGCCTTCGCAATCCAGGGCGGCCATTTCAGCAACGCCTACAGTGCCGTCCTGCACGGTAAAGCTGCCGGTCAGATCCGGATCCACATACAGCAGCCAGTTGTCCAGATAAACGATACCGTCGCTGTAAGCATTTCTAAAGCAGCGGCTGTCATAAAAGGCGTCCGCACCGATAAAGACCACGCTGGAAGGGATATTGACAGTGGCCAGCTTGGTGCAGCCGTGGAAGGCGTCATAGCCGATGGCAATCACCGAATCGGGAATGGACACGCTGGTAATCTCGGTGCAGTCCGCAAAGGCAGCGTAGTCAATGACAGTCACAGGACGGCCATCCACGCTGGCGTCAATAGAGATGGCGCCGGAGACCGCCTCATCACAGAGATAGACCGCCGCCTGATCCTCTGCAACCAGGTAGGTAATGCTGCCCTTCTGTAAAAAGTACCCCTCATTCACCGCTTCACTCGAGACGTTAATGGTCCAGGTGTTGCTGGAATCGGAATAGGAGGAGGGGTCCGCCTGGGTGCTTCCGGAATAGCCGAAGTTCTGAACCCAATACAATATGCCATCAACCTCCACACAGCCAATTCCGATGGTAGTGTATGCTTCGGTTAAAATATTGGCCCGATGCCCTTCGGAATTCATCCAGCCCGTCATCACCGACGCCGGTGTTGTATAGCCGCTGGCAATGTTTTCGCCATACATCAGCTCATTGGCGGTATAGCAGGAGGTGCCGTCCGGGCGGGTATGACTAAATTCAACAGAGCACTCCGCTGCCCGGAGCATCGCAGTGTCCAGCAGGGAGGTGTCCATGGTCAGGGGCTTCAGGCCCTCCTTGGTGCGCTCCTGATTCACCAGCTCCAGCACCTGGAACGCATAAGTATAATTCTGGTTTCCGGTCACTCTTACGGTTCTCAGCTCCGCCGCATTGGCAAAGCAGACCATAGAGAACATCATGGCAAGGGCCAAGATTAAGCTGACAAGCTTCTTTTTCACGGTTTCAAATCCTTTCATAATTTCCTGGGATAGGGATACTCCGGGTTTTATCCGGAGCATCATCCGCAATATCCGCTTTCACAGATAATGCAAGTATTATAGCACAGGTGCGCCAGCCGAAAAACCTTTTTTTGTTACTTTTTCCTCTTTTTCGCCGCTTTTCCTTATTCGTTGATGACCTGGATCTGGCAGGCCTTCATAGCCGCCAGGGCGGTTTGGTGGCTCTCCGGCGTCACGCCGGCGCAGCAGGCCGCGTCCACCACAATCTCCGCCTCGGGCAGGAACGCCTTCAGAAGCAGTAACAAGTATTTTCTGCATTTTGCCCGCTCCCTTCTCTCAAGAAAAGTCCTGAGGATACTCCGCTCGCAGCTCCTTCATCAGCTTCCTCTCCTGCTTGCTCTCAAAGCGCAGCCTGGCATACATATCCGGGCGGCAGCGCTTGGTGCGCAGAATGGACTGCTTCCAGCGCCACTTGGCCACATTGGCGTGGTGGCCGGACAGCAGCACCGGGGGCACTGCCCTTCCGTGCCACACCTCGGGCCGGGAATACTGAGGGTATTCCAGGGTGCCGTTCCAGTGGCTCTCCTCCTCAAAGCACTCCGGATCGGAGAGCACACCGGGAACCATACGGCACACCGCATCCGCCACCGCCATGGCGGGAATCTCGCCGCCGGTCAGCACAAAATCCCCCAGGGAGATCTCCTCATCCACGCACTCGTCAATAAAGCGCTGGTCGATGCCTTCATAGTGGCCGCAGACCAGAATTAGCCGGTCGAAATCGTTTTTCAGCCGCCGGGCCTCCCCCTGATTAAACCGGATGCCGCAGGGGGACAGGTAAATCGTGCGCACCCGCTCAAACTCGGTGACATCCTGGCAGACATGGGCCCAGCAGCGGTACAGCGGGTCCGCCTGCATGACGGCGCCGTGGCCGCCGCCGTAGGGGTAATCGTCTACCTGGTTCTGCTTGTTGGTGGTAAAGTCCCGGATCTGCCAGGTGTTTATTCTAATGTAGCCCCGCTCCTGGGCCCGGCCCAGGACGGACTCACAGAGCATATCCCCCACCGTATCCGGGAACAGGGTCAGAATGTCAATTCTCATCGGTGGCCATGCCCTCCAGGACGATCAGGCTGATCCAGCCCTCCTCCTCGTTGATCTCCCGCATAAAGGCATCCACGGCGGGGATCAGGTACTCATGTTCACCCTTAATGACAAAAATATCCTGGGTGGGATAATCCAGCACATCCACCAGCTTGCCAATCTCCTGGCCGGTCTCTGCATTACGGACGGTCATGCCGATCAAATCCGCAATGAAATGGCGGCCCTCAGGCAGCTCCACATCCGCCCGGTCCAGGCAGACGATTTTATTTTTCAGGGTCTCCGCCTCGTTGATGGAGGAAACGCCCTCGAAGAGTACCAGCACATTCCCCTTATGGATCCGGGCGCTCTTCACCGTCATGGCCCTGCCGTCCACATAGAGCTGGTCAAAGTCCAGCAGGAACTCCGGGCCGTCGCACCAGGGCTGGATCTTCACTTCCCCACGAATCCCGTGGGTATTGATGATCTTGCCCGCTTCCAGATATTGTTCTTCGTTCATCATAGTTGTGTCCTCACTGTTCAGAAAGGCCAGTATAGATTATAATAATATAATAATATAAAAAATAACAGGATACAAAAAAGCCGCAGGTACCCCTGCGGCTTTGCGGCTTTCGTAAACAATCAGCCAATGATCTCCACAGAGACCTTTTTGTTGGAGCGCTGAGCAACCGAACGAACCACAGTGCGAATCTCCTTTGCGATTCTGCCCTGACGGCCGATCACCTTGCCCATATCCTCAGGATCCACCCGCAGCTCCAGGACGGTTTCACCATCGCTCTCGTACTCTGTTACGCTGACAGCATCAGGGTTGTCAACCAGATTCTGAGCGATGTAAGTCAAGAGTTCTTTCATCCGGGGCCTCCAGAATTACAGCACGTTGGCCTTCTTCAGCAGGGTCTTAACAGTCTCGGTGGGCTGAGCGCCGGTCTTGATCCAAGCCTGAGCGCGCTCTGCATTGATCTTGATCTCGGAAGGCTCAACACAGGGGTTGTAAGTGCCAATCTCCTCGATAAAACGGCCGTCACGGGGATAACGAGAGTCAGCCACCACGATACGATAGAAAGGAGCCTTCTTTGCGCCCATTCTGCGCAGTCTGATTTTAACCATTTATCATTCACCTCCAAAAGTATTTTAAAAAGCTTTTATATGGAAAGCGCTTTTGATAAAAGCGCGAACCAACTTATTTCTTTTTCTTCTTTTTCTGGGCTTTCTTCTGGGTTTTCTTTGCCGCCCGGCCCACGCCACCCATCATGCCCTTGGGCATCCGTCCGCCCATCATCCCTGCAGGCAGCTTTCCACCGGAGACAGCCTTCATCAGCTGCTGCATTCCCTCGAACTGCTTAAGCAGCCGGTTCACATCAGCCACCTGCAGGCCGCAGCCCAGGGCAATTCTGCGCTTACGGCTGGCATTCAGGATAGAGGGATCTTCCCGCTCGGCAGGGGTCATGGAGCGGATAATGGCCTCGGTGTGGGCCATGGACTTGCCGTCCGGGTCCGCATTCTCCAGCATACTGGCGTTCACGCCAGGGAGCATACCGGCCAGGGAGGAAAGGTTGCCCATGCCCTTGACCTGCTCCATCTGATCCAGGAAATCCGCCAGAGTGAAGCGGTTCTTCCGCATCTTCTCCTCCAGCTCCTTGGCCTTCTTCTCGTCGAAGTTCTCCTGGGCCTTTTCAATCAGGGAGAGCATATCGCCCATGCCCAGGATCCGGGAAGCCATGCGCTCGGGATGGAACACCTCGATGCAGTCCAGCTTTTCACCGGTGCCAATGAACTTGATGGGCTTTCCGGTGGTGGCCTTGATGGACAGGGCCGCGCCGCCTCGGGCGTCGCCGTCCAGCTTGGTTAGCACCACGCCAGTGATATCCAGAGCCTCGTCAAAGGCAGTGGCGGCATTCACCGCGTCCTGGCCGATCATGGCGTCCACCACCAACAGGATTTCGTCCGGATTCACCGCAGCTTTGATGTTCTTCAGCTCGGTCATCAGTTCCTCGTCCACATGGAGCCGGCCGGCAGTATCCAGAAATACCATGTCGTTGCCGTGCTTCTTGGCATACTCCACAGCAGCCTTGGCAATGTCCACCGGGTTGGTCTGTCCCATCTGGAACACGGGGATATCCAGCTGTCCGCCCACAACCTCCAGCTGACGGATGGCAGCGGGGCGATAGATATCACAGGCCGCCAGCAGGGGGTGCCGTCCGTTCTGCTTTTTCAGCAGTCCGGCCAGCTTGGCTCCATTGGTGGTCTTGCCGGCGCCCTGAAGGCCCACCAGCATCACCACCGTAGGCGGCTTGGGATTGATGGTCAATTTAGAAGAGGTGCCACCCATCAAGGCCGTCAACTCTTCGTTTACGATCTTCACAATCATCTGGGCGGCAGTCAGGCTTTCCAGAACGTTGGTACCCACACAGCGCTCCGTCACCTTTTTGGTGAAGTCCTTGACCACCTTGTAGCTGACATCAGCCTCCAGCAGAGCCAGGCGCACCTCACGCATGGACTCCTTTACGTCCGCCTCAGTCAGACGGCCTTTGCCCCGCAGCTTTTTGAAGGCGGCGGAGAGTTTTTCAGTCAAGCTCTCAAATGCCATGGATTACTCCTTCATATGACCGGCAGTCTCGCTGATTTGTACGGTCAGTTCTCCAATGCGGCGGTCGTGATAATTCCGGACGTTGATGGAGGAGATTTCCTCGACTGCCTGCTCAATCAGCTCTGCCTGCTTTTTCAGGCGAAGAAATCGGGCAATCATGCCGGTTTTCTCTTCCATTTCCGTGAGGATGCCCTCCGCCCGAAGGATGGCATCCCGGACCCCCTGGCGGGTGATACCGGTATTTTCCGCAATCTCAGACAGGGAAAGATCCTCGTTATAGTACAGGTCGAAAAGCTCCTTCTGGCGCTCTGTCAGCAGCTCTCCATAAAAATCGAAGAGCATGGCCATCTCGTAGGTTCCGCTTTTCATCCCCGCACCTCCATTTCTTCCGGCTTGTAAAGGGATCAGCTTTACAACGGTGCTATTTTACCATGCCATATCCCACATGTCAAGCATATTTTCCCCTTGAATTTTAATTTTTTCTTCCCTGCCCGGAAAATCAAAACATTCCCGTGTCAAAGAAAGTGGATGGACTTTACAGAAACCGGATGTTCCCGGCAAAAGAATGTGATCTTGCAATTGCCTGTTTTTCCCTCATGTGCTATAATGAGATATTAAAACCAAGGACAAAATCGGATGGATTCGCTGCGTAAACTGCGCAGAATCAACCATAATAATTCCGTATCATTTCCTTCCCCGCTGCCCGGCAGCAATTTGGAACAAGGAGTGGCGCAATATGGAAACTGTAAACCGCAGACAGCTTCTCCCCGGGGTTTGGCTGACTGCAATCCGCACCAAAAAATTCAAGACCGGCTATTTTGGCCTCCACCTGCTGACCTCCCTCCGTGAGGAGACCGCCGCCCCCAACGCGCTCCTCCCCCTGGTGCTCTTCCAGGGTACCAGACGCTGCCCGGACCAGCAGGCCATTTCCAACCTGCTGGATGAGTTGTATGGCGGCGTGGTGGAGCCTTCCATCCGCAAACGAGGGGAAACCCAGTGCCTTGGCTTTGTGGGCAGCTTTTTGGACGATGCCTATGCTCAGGGCATGGACATCTCCGCCCAGGCCATCACTTTGCTGGGAGATCTGCTTCTCCGGCCCAACACCCGGAACGGCCGCTTCCGCAGCGAATATGTGGCCCTGGAAAAGGAGAACCTCCGGGCCATGATCGCCTCCCAGGTCAACGATAAGCGCTCCTACGCCGCCCAGCGGCTGATCGAGGAGCTGAGCGATGGGGCACCCTTCGGCGTCTCCCGCCTGGGCAAAGCGGAGACCCTGGATAAGATGAATAACCTAAAGCTGTTTCAGCTCTGGCAGCGAATGATCCTGACCTGCCCCATAGAGCTTTACTACTGCGGCTCCGCCTCACTGGATCGGATTGAGCGGGCCTGGAAGGAGGCGCTGGTCGGCCTGCCCCGTCAGGACGGCTATCCCTATCCCAACGAGGTGCCCCAGACGGCGCCCCAGGAGGTCAAGACTGTCCTTGAGCGGCTGGACGTAACCCAGGCCAAACTGGTTATGGGCTTCCGCACCGGTTGTACCCTGGCCCATCCGGGCTATCCCGCCCTGCTGGTGATGAACGCCCTGTTCGGCGGCAGCACCAACTCCCGGCTCTTCCTCCACGTGCGAGAAAAACTGTCTCTGTGCTATTATGCCTCCTCCCAGCTGGTAAAGCACGCCGGCCTGATGCTGGTGACCTCCGGTGTGGAGTTCGGCAATTTGGAACGGGCAAAGGAAGAGATCCTGACCCAGCTGGAGGCCATCCGCCGGGGCGAGTTTTCTGATGAGGAGCTGACCGCCGCCAAGAAGCACGTCATGAGTGACCTGCTGGCCACCAACGACACCCAGGGCCAGCTGGAATCCTTCCTGTTCAGCCAGGTCATCACCGGCCTGGACATCGGCCCCTCCGAGCTGGCTTTGCTGGTGGAGGATGTCAGCGCCGATCAGGCAGCGGAGGCAGCCCGGGCCGCCAAGCTGGACACCGTCTACACCCTCCTTGGCCCGGAGGAAACAAAGCCTGAGGAGGTGGATGCACCATGACCAAGCAGGAATTTCCCGGCATCGGCGAGACCCTTTGGACAGAGCGGCTGCCCAACGGCCTGACCATCTGTGTGGTCCCCCGGCCGAACTATCAGAAAGCCTTCGCGTTCTTTGCCACCAACTACGGCGGCATGGACGTGACCTGGCAGGAAAACGGCCACGCCGTTCACACGCCCGCCGGAGTGGCCCATTTTCTGGAGCACAAAATGTTCGACACTAAGGAGGGCAACGCCCTGCAGATTCTCACCGCCAACGGCGCCTCAGTGAACGCCTTCACCTCCAACGCCATCACCGGCTACTACTTTGAATGCACCGAGGGGTTTGAGGCCAATCTGCGCACCCTTCTCTCCTTTGTCTCCGTGCCCTATTTCACGGAGGAAAGCGTAGCCAAGGAGCAGGGCATCATCGGCCAGGAGATCCGCATGGTGGAGGACAGCCCGGAATTTCAGGTCTACTCCAATCTGCTGGCAGCTCTGTACGCCCAGCACCCCTTAAAAATCTCCGTCCCCGGCACAGTGGAGTCCATTGCCAAGATCACCGCAGACACCCTGTACCGCTGCCACAGAACCTTCTACCATCCCGGCAACATGGTGCTGACGGTGGCGGGGGATGTGAATCCCCGCACTGTCACCGAGATCGCCCGGGCCATCCTACCCAATACGGCGCAGGAACCTCCGGTTCACGACTTTGGCGGCACGGAGCTGGCCAAAGCCAGCAAATCCACCTGCGAAGTGAAGATGGAGGTCTCCTCCCCCATCTATTACGCAGGCTTCAAGTGCGCTCCGCCCCCGAAGGGAACCGAGTCCCTGCGGACCCAGCTGGTGGGCGAGCTGGCCACCGAATTGCTCTGCGGCAGCTCCAGTCCCCTGTACGCCAGGATGTACCGCGCCGGCCTGATTAACAAGACCTTCGGCGCGGAGTTCGCCCTGGAGCCAGGGGCGGCCTTTCTGCTGGCCGGCGGCGAGGGCAAGGAGCCGGAAACCGTCCGCCAGATGCTCCTTCAGGAGGCCGGTCAGCTGGCCGCCGGGGAGCCAGACCTCGCCCGCTTCAACCGGGTGCGCCGGGCCTGTTACGGCGCCCGGGTACGGGAGCTGAATTCCTTTGAAAACGTCTGCATCTCTCTGGCCCGGAGCTGCTTTGCCGGCGCCTGCTATTTCGATTTTGGCCGGCTCTATGGGAGCATCACGCCGGAGGAGGTGCTCCGCTTCCTGAGAGAAAACATTACCGAGGAGCGCTCTGCCCTCTCCGTGATCGCCCCCAGGCAGGGCAGCTGAATTTCCCCAACGAAAGGACAACACGACTATGTATCCCATTACCTTCCCCGGTCTGGGGATCACCCTGAACCTGAACCGGGTAGCCTTTATGATCGGCTCCAAGCCGGTCTACTGGTACGGCATCATCATCGGCATTGGCTTCCTGCTGGGGGCCTGGTACGGCAGCCACATTTGCCGCCGCTACGGCATCACTGAGGACAATGTGGTGGATATGCTGATCTTCGCCCTGCCCCTGAGCATCATCGGCGCCCGGATCTATTACGTCATCTTCTACCTGGACCTGTACACCAGGCCGGACGGCTCCTTCGACTGGGCCGAGGCGGTGGCTATCTGGGACGGCGGCCTTGCCATTTACGGCGGCATCATCGCCGCCGTCCTCACCGTCACCGTCTTTTGTCTGGTGAAAAAGCTCTCTATCGGCGCGCTCCTGGATGTGGGCAGCTTCGGTCTCTTCATTGGCCAGGCCATTGGCCGGTGGGGCAACTTCTTCAACCAGGAGGCCTATGGAGCGGAGACCACCCTCCCCTGGCGCATGGGCCTGATGGTAGACGGGGAGCAGCTCTATGTCCATCCGACATTCCTCTATGAGTGCCTTTGGAACGTGGCAGGGTTTTTCCTGCTGCGATACATCGCCAAGCGCTGGCGCAAATATGACGGCCAGATTTTCACTATGTATGTGGCCTGGTACGGCCTGGGCCGGTTCTGGATTGAGGGCCTGCGCACCGACAGCCTGTATTTCTTTGGCCTGACCTTCTTCGGAATCCCCATCCGCACCTCCCAGATGCTGGCGGCCCTGTCCTTTATCGTGGCCACAGGCCTGCTGGTGTGGCAGCTGAAATTCCGCAGGCATCAGCCGGAGGAGCTGTTTGTAAACCGGGTCACTCTGCCCCCAAAAAAGGAACGGGCAGCAAAGAAAAAGGAGAAGTAATCAGATCTGCAAGGAGGAATTGTTGATATGGCAATCATCATGGACGGAAAATATCTTTCCGCAAAAGTAAAAAACGAGGTTCGTCAGGCCGTGGAAGGCATGACAGTGAAACCTGGCCTGGCTGTGATCCTGGTGGGGGACAACCCCGCTTCCCGGGTCTATGTCACCTCCAAGGAAAAGGACTGCGCCGAGTGCGGCATCACCAGCGTGGAGTACAGGCTGGAGGCAAATACATCCACGGAAACCCTGCTGGCGCTGATTGATGAGCTGAACCATCGCCCAGATATCGATGGAATCCTCTGCCAGCTGCCCCTGCCCAAGGGGCTGGACGAGGAGCAGGTGCTCCTGTCCATCGACCCAAGCAAGGACGTGGACTGCTTCCACCCCTACAATGTGGGCCGCATGCTCATCGGGGACTCCGCCTTCCTACCCTGCACCCCCGCCGGTGTGATGCGCCTGCTGGAGGAGGCCGGCGTGGATCCCAGCGGCAAGCACTGCGTGGTCATCGGCCGCTCCAACATTGTGGGCAAGCCCATGGGCATTCTCCTCCTGCAGAAGAGCGGCACCGTAACCTATTGCCACTCCCGCACCCCTGACCTGGCCCGGATCACCCGGCAGGCGGACATTCTGGTCTCCGCCGCAGGGAAGGTAAACCTGATCACCGCCGGCATGGTAAAGGAGGGCGCCGTGGTGGTGGACGTGGCCATGAACCGGAATGAGGCGGGCAAGCTCTGCGGCGACGTGGACTATGCCGCCGTCAGCCAAAAGGCCTCCGCCATTACGCCGGTCCCCGGCGGCTGCGGCCCCATGACCCGGGCCATGCTGATGGTGAACACACTGAACGCCGCCCGGCTCCATGGGAAGTCGTAATCAGCCGTTTCCCAATTAAGGCGGATTTCCATCGGTCCTATAAGCAGTTTTCAGTCAAAGCAACGAAACTTTTCCCCAGTTTTGTGTCGCTTTGCACAAAACTGGGGTCATTTTCAGCCGTTTGTGACCTTTTTGTAATCTTTTGTTTCTACAATGATGCTAGTTTAGAATTGCCAAGCAATTTTTCGGCTTTTCTATTCCGTTTTGGAATTGCAGGCCTTTTATGATTCAATTTGGTAATTTCCAATCGAAGTGTTTTTCCGCTATACTTGTATTTAGCTAAAGTGCCCATAAAATTCATAAAACCGGGCACGATATTTGTTCTTTTAATGTTTCTGTGAAACAGGGGACTCTGTCCGCCAGGCTGCCGAAACTAGAGGGGGGATTGAGGCAGTCTCTGGGGGCAGCTCCAGATAAGAGCGAATATCATTAAGCTATTCAATATAAGAGGAGGAAAATTCTTATGCTGAAAAATAAGAAGTTTGCTC
>CAZVVH010000056.1:0-11264 GCA_964630475.1 uncultured Oscillospiraceae bacterium
CATCAATGTTGATGTGTGTAACTGGTTTTCTCAGAACTAAGGAACAGACCGTCTCCACATGCATCGTCCTGGGGAACATATCCACTGCCTCAACCTGTTGCAAGCCATATCCCTGCTCACCCAGCAGCTTTACGTCCCTGGCCAGGGTAGCGGGATCACAGGAGACATAGATCACCCGCTCCGGGGCCATCCGGCCGATGGCATCAATGACCTCCCGGGACAGCCCTTTCCGGGGCGGGTCCACCGAGATCACGTCAGGCTTCAAGCCCCTTCGGGCCAGCTCTGCGGCGGCCTGACCGGCATCCGCGCAGATAAACTCCGTATTATCCATATGATTTCGCCGGGCGTTTTCCTTGGCATCCTCAATAGCCTCCGGTACGATCTCCGCGCCGATCACATGGCCTGCGTTCTTCGCCATAACCAGAGAGATCGTTCCAGTGCCGCAGTACAGATCCACCACCGTCTCCTTCCCGGTCAGGCCGGCAAACTCCACCGCCCTGCCATAGAGAAGCTCCGCCTGCTCCCGGTTCACCTGATAGAAGGAGGGCACACTGAGACGGAAGCTCAGCCCGCACAGGGTATCCATCAGATAATCCTGGCCCCACAACAGACGATACCCATCTCCCAAGATCACGTTGGTTTTCCGGGTATTGCTCCCAAGCAGAATGCCCACCGCGCCGGGACAGGCTGCCCGCAGCCGGGAGACCAGTGACTTCTCTGATGGCAGCTTTTTGCCCTCCACCTGGTCATTGACGATGATGCAGATCAGACTCTCCCCCAATCGGTTGGTACGGACATAGACATGGCGGATCAGCCCACTGTGGGCCTTCTCGTCATAGGCCGGCACCTGGCAGGTTTTCATCCACTGACGCACGGCATTGGCGGCGCTGTCCGCCTCCTCCTTTTGCAGCAGGCAGCCGGAAATATCAATGACGTGGTGGGTTCGGGCCTGGAAAAAGCCCACCGTACCCCCTTTTTCCCCAGGGGCCACCGGGAACTGCGCCTTATTACGGTACCGCTCTGGCTCTGCCGCCCCGTGAATGACAGACACCTCTAGGGCCTGCCCGCCGATCCGGGTCAGGGCGTCCTGCACCCGCTGGCGCTTCATCTCCAGCTCTGCTTCATAGGTCATATGCCGCAGGTGACAGCCGCCGCACTGGGGATAATAGGGGCAATCCGGCTCCATACGGCGGGGAGACGGCTCCAAAACCTGCTCCACCCGCCCCCATGCAGCATTCTTATGCACAGTCTCCAGGCGGACGGCGCAGATCTCCCCCACCAGGCCCCCTTTGACGAACACCACCAGGCCCTCCAGCCGGGCTACCCCGCTGCCGTCGCTGGACCAGTTTTCTATTTTCAGGGTAACAACATCGTTTTTCTTTACTGTCATGGGACAGCCTCCCGCTTTTTATTTATTTTCTATTTTACCCACGTTTCTCCCTTCTGTAAAGAAAAACCGTTCCTTTTCTCCTTGCTTTGTGCTATACTAGGTCTACTGAATTTGATTTAAAGGAGAAATCTCCCATGAGCTTTGTCACCGATCCTTCCAAGTGGAAGGACATCACCCCCGATATGTACGACGAGATCAACGATGAGATCGAGCAAACCTTCGCCAACGGCTGCCACGGCAACTGCGCCTCCTGCGAGACCGGCTGTGAGGACAAGAACCATCTGCCCATCTTTGCCAAGCGGATGTATATCGTCACCTCCGGAAAGGGAGGCACCGGAAAATCCACCGTGGCTGTCATGCTGGCCTGCGAACTGGTCCGCCAGGGCCTGAAGGTGGGCCTGCTGGACTGCGACCTTTCCTGCTCCACCGTCCCCCATATGCTGGGGGTCTCCGACCCGGTCACCTCCGCCGGCAACGACAAGATGATCCCGGTCACCACCAAGGAGGGCATCAAGCTCATGTCCTTCAACCTGATCGAGCCAGATCACTCTGCCCCGGTGCTGTGGCCCTCCGGAGATCAGTACAACGTCATCAGCTATATGTACACCGGCGCCCTGTGGGGCGAGCTGGATGTCATGCTGCTGGACATGCCCTCCAACGGCGGGGATGTGCCCTTGAACCTGTACACCGAGTTCCCCCTGTCCGGCACCATCATTGTCACCAACCCCGGTGAGCTGGCTGTCGGCCCCGTTCAGCGCTGCATCAGCATGTGCCGCACCCTGATGGCTGCCCCTGTGGCCATGGTGGAGAACAAGTCCTTCGGCACCATCCCCACCTGTCAGGCCCTCTATCAGCTGCCTCCCCTGTGCCAGACCGTGTCTCTGCCCCTGGACGCGGAGATCACCGCCGGCGGCGATGATGGCTCCATGGCCCAGGTGGACTGCACTCCCCTGGCCCCTGTGGTGGAGTATATCAAAAAGCGGGTGCAGAACGCCCCCGCTGCTAAGAAGGAATCCTAATATCGCGCAAGTCCCCCGGAACGCCCGAACCTTTTTTGAAACGGTTCGGGTGTTTTTCTGTGCACATGGTAGAATTCTTCCCATCCTTATGATATACTTTATATAAAAGAGTGAAATCAATCATCATTTGCGGAGGGGGATGTGGTATGTGGTTTTGGTGGCTTATGTTCTGCTTTGATGTCTTGATTCCGATTATCACGATGATTACAGGGCGAATGATGTGGAAGCATCCACCGAAAAAAATAAACGGAATAATTGGTTATCGTACAACTCGTTCCATGAAGAATAACGATACTTGGAATTATGCCCATGATTACTGTGGCAGATTATGGTGGAAAATAGGATGGATTATGTTGGTGCCATCGATAATTGTCCACATTCTTGTTTATGGGAAAACAGCCAATACAATCGGAATCGTCAGCGCAGTCTTAACCACTGTTCAAGTTATTGTATTAATCGGCTCCATTTTTCCAACAGAACGGGCACTAAAAAGAACCTTTACAGACACCGGGCTGCGAAGGTAATCCCGGTCTATCCGGCTGCCGCAGACCCCTTTAGGAACACCCTCTCCTGCTTGGAGCATTCTGTGCCCTGGGCCGCTTCCCTGGACCCGAAAAGTGACTGCCCTTCACCGCTAAATCGGTTATCCCCTATGGATTTGCCGCTCGCCGCCGGTCAGTTTGAAATATCAAATATAAAAAATAAGCATCCGTATGGTAACGATCATACGGATGCTTAACTGTTTTATGGACACCGCCCGATGTTCCGGGGACTTGCTGCGTTTATTCAGGGATATTGCCGAAAATATTCGTCCAGGCCGTTGGCGATCCCCTCCACAATCTGGGCACGGTACTCGTCGGTGGCCATCAGGGTGTCCTCGGTCTCATTGGTCATAAAGCCCATCTCGATGATGGTCACAGGCACCTGGCTCCAGTTGATGCCGGACATGGTGTCTGTCTCCCAGACCCCCCGGCTGGCGCAGCCCATGCTCTCCTCCATGCTGTCCACAATCAAACGGGACAAGGCATAGCTCTGCTCATAAAGCTCACTATTGTAGGGATTGGTCTCGGTCAGGCAGATGGTCATGCAGCCTTCGCTGTCGGAGCTGTCACTGCCGTCCGCATGGATGCGGAGGAAGGCGTCCGCCCCCGCCTGATTGGCAATATCCGCCCGTTCGGCGTTGCTCAGATCCACGTCGTTGGTTTCCCGGCACATGACCACGGTATAGCCCCGGCTCTCCAGCTCCGCCTGGAGGAGAAGCGCCACATCCAGGTTCAGCTGATATTCCGGGATTCCGGTGAAGCGGCCCTCGGTGCCGCTGGACACCTTGGCTTTCATCTCCGAAGCCCCGGGGCCTACCGGCTCCTTTTCCGAATTGGCATGGGCCTGGTGGCCGGCGTCAATGCACACCACATAGGAGGTTCCCATCCAATCCGGTTCCTCCGATTCCTCCGGAGTCTCCGCCGGGGTTTCCTCTGGGGCAGGCGTCTCCCCGGGCGTTTCCTCGGGGAGCTCCGTCTCCCGGGCGGGAACGGTCTCTTGTACCGGCGTCTCCTGAGCCGGGACGGTCTCCGGCTCGGGGCCGGACAATTCTGTCTGGTGGCGGCTGCAGGCGGTCATTCCCAGAGACAACACCCCCAGCAGCAGAAGGAGGGTCACTGCTCTTTTCATTATTTGTACCCCATCTTCTTCTCGTAATCCAAAATCAGGACAGAGTTCTTCTTCTCATAGTCGTTCAGCGTCACCTGAGAGTCGAAATTGTCTGCGGAATAACGGCCCGTGTACCAATCGCAGTCATCGAAATAATCCTGCAGCGCCTTGGTGGTGAACTTCCTGCCCCGGCGGGCAAAGATCTCATTGCGGGCAATGCTCAGCTCCTGCTTGGACAGGCCGGTCAGGTCGCTTTCGGACAGATATCTGCTGTTGCTGTCAGAAAATACGTAGTCCCCCTTGATGGTCACGCCGTCATAGGTGTGGGTGGTCTCTTCCGTCTGGTTTACCGGAGTCCAGACCTCCGCAGGCTTGGATTCCGCTGGGGATTCTGCGGGGGACTCCGCGGGGGACTCCGCGGGGGACTCCGCGGGGGACTCTGTGGGGGATTCCTCCGGAGCCTCTGAGGCCTGAGGGGTCTCCATCGGAGTGGTTTCCGGAGGCACCGTATCCTGGGAAGGCTGCTGGGTGTCAGAAGTGGGCGTTTCGCTCTCGAAAATCTCGCTCAAGCTGCCGGAGGGACGGACCGTTTCAATCACATTGCTCTCCTTTGGGGACTCCGGACTGTCCTTGGCCAGCTTCTTCGCCAGCACCACACCGACCACCACGGCGATCAGGATCAGAACCACCACTGGAATCACGATGGCTGCCGGGTTCTTTTTCCGCTTCCGGGGTGGCTTGGGCGGAGGCACCGGCTCCTCATCCCGGGTCTTTTCTATGTATTTGTCCAAGGCCCTGTTAACCTCCTCATCCTGGCGGAAGGGATTCTGCCTGGTATCATCCAACTGACAACCGCAGGCTGTGCAAAACTTTGAGCTGCTGGGTTCCGTATTCCCGCATCTGGGACAGCGTTTCATTTCTTCTTCCTCCTAACAGTTGAATTCGGTTTGTTTTTTGGCTTATTTGTAAGTTTACAGAGCCTTTCTTTTCCTGTCAATAGTGTTTTGGAAAATAAAGTGGTCGGTCTGTCTCCGGCCGCTTTTTATGCTGATACAATTAATATGCGATGCCCCAGACGATGCTGTGCTTGGCAGGCTGACCGCAGACAGGGCAGACATCCCCCAGGTGCTCCTGCTCCAAAGGCATACAGCGGCTGGACACGCCGGCCAGCTCCTTCAAAGCCACCTCGCAGGCCTCGTTTCCGCACCACATGGACTTGGCAAAGCCATGCTTGTTCTGGGCCGCGTCCCTGATCTCTTCCACAGTGGTGCAGGGATAGACACGGGTGGCCAGACGCTGCGCCGCCGCATCGTACAGGTTATCATGAACATCCCGCAGCAGCTCCTGAACCTTGGTCTCCAGATCGTCCTGGGAGACGAAATACTTCTCACCAGTATCCCGTCGGGCAATGACGCACTGACCCTTTTCCATATCCTTGGGGCCGATCTCCACCCGCAGGGGTACGCCCTTCATCTCATACTCCGCATACTTCCATCCGTTGGACTGGTCGGAATCATCCAGCTTGGTGCGGACCCCCAAGGCACTGATCCGGCTTTCCAAAACCTTAGCAGCCTCCAGGACGCCCTCCTTGTGCATAGCCACAGGGATGACCACCACCTGAATTGGCGCGATTGCAGGGGGCAGGACCAGGCCATTATCATCGGAATGGGTCATAATGACGGCGCCGATCAGACGGGTGGTGGTTCCCCAGCTGGTCTGGAAGGGATATTGCAGCTTATTGTCACGGCCGGTGAAGGTCACGTCATAAGCCTTGGAGAACTTGTCGCCAAAATAGTGGCTGGTACCGGACTGCAGGGCTTTGCCGTCCTTCATCATGGCCTCAATGGTGTAGGTGGCCTCGGCCCCGGCAAACTTCTCCTTGTCCGTCTTGCGGCCCTTAATCACCGGCATAGCCAGGGCCTCCCGGCAAAAGTCCGCATAGCAGTTCAGCTGCTGCTCGGTTTCAGCTTCGGCCTCCTGAGCGGTTTCATGGATGGTGTGGCCCTCCTGCCACCAGAATTCCCGGGAGCGCAGGAAGGGACGCGTGGTCTTTTCCCAGCGGATCACAGAGCACCACTGGTTGTACAGCATGGGCAGCTGCTTATAGGTCTGCAAAACACGGGACCAATGGTCGCAGAATAGGGTCTCCGAAGTGGGGCGAACCGCCAGGCGCTCCTCCAAAGGCTCAGAGCCGCCCATGGTGACCCAGGCCACCTCGGGCGCAAAGCCGTTGACCAGCTCCCCCTCCTTTTTCAGCAGGGACTCGGGCATTAGCATGGGCATTGCCACGTTCTGATGGCCGGTCTTTTTGAACATGCCGTCCATAATGTCCACCATATTCTCCCAGATGGCATAGCCATAGGGGCGCACGATCATGAAACCCTTAACGCTGGAATACTCTATCAGCTCTGCCTTCAGGCAGATATCCGTATACCACTGTGCAAAATCATCCTCCATGGAGGTAATCGCTTTGACCTTCTTCTCCTTTGCCATACTTAAACAATCTCCTTCTCAATTTCTTTTTGGGGAAAAGAAACGCTCTCCTCCCCGAAGCTTCCTTCAAGGACGAGAGCGAAAACATCTCGTGTTACCACCTGAAATTCGTCCGCGCCTCACGGCGTGAACCTCTGCAAGTACGTCCCAAACCGGGACAGACTTCCGCGCTGTAACGGGCGCCCCCGTCGGAGTTTTCTCCGCGGCTCAAAAGCTGGGTTCAGCGCACCTTCACAGAGCCTCGCACCAACCGGCTCCTCTCTTTCCATCCGGAAACGCCTACTGGACTTTCTCACTGCCATTTTTCTGGGTCTATTATAGGGGCTTCCGCCTTATTTGTCAACATTTTTATGGGAGTTCTCCCCTTTGTTTCCGGCGCAGATTTCAGAAATAATGTACCGAGGGCGCTTCTGGCACTCCTGATAGATCTTGGCAATATAGATGCCAATGATGCCCAGGCTCAGCATGATAACGCTGGAGGAAAACAGCTGGATGATAATCACCGTGGTGAAGCCCACTGCCGCCGTTCCCGCAATCTTCTGATAGAGGGCGATCACCCCCAGCACCACGGACAGCGCCAGCATGGCCCCGCCCAGGATGGTCACAATCTGCATGGGGGCGGTGGAAAAGGAGGTGATATTGGTCATGGCATAGCGGATCAGGTTTCCGGTGGACCACTTGCTCTCCCCGGCTGTCCGCTCCCGGACCCGGTAGGAAACGCTGGTCTTTTTAAAGCCCACCCAGTAGGACAGAGCGCGGAAGAAGGCCTGCCGCTCGGGAAGCTGGTTCAGGGCGTCCACCACCTTGCGGTCCAGAAGCTTAAAGTCGGAGGAATTGGCCATATCCAGGCCGGTGGCCTTGCTGATGATCTGGTAGAAAGCATTGGCAGCCAAGCCATGGACAGCGCCCTCCTGGCCCCGGTCCTCCTTCACGCCTTCCACCACCTCATATCCCTGCTCCCACAGGCGGTACATCTCCACAATCTTCTCCGGCGGATGCTGAAGGTCACAGTCCAGCACCACGCAGCAATCCCCGGTGGCCTGCTCCAGCCCCGCGAACATGGCAGCCTCCTTGCCAAAGTTCCGGCTGAAATGGATGCCTATCACCCTGGGGTCCTGGCAGCACACCTTCTGGATCCGTTGCCAAGTCCTGTCTCTGGAGCCGTCGTCCACAAACAAAAGCTCAAACTCAATGTGTTCCGCCGTTAGGATCCCTGAAATGGTATCCGCCGCCGTTTCGATCATTTCTTCTTCATTGTAGGACGGCAAAATCACAGAAATCATATCCCTTTTCCCTTCTCTCTGTTTCACAATCCATTGTCCACGAACAGACTCCACTCCATAGTATGGGGCCAGGACCAGCAGGACAATCCAAACCACGCTCAGCACCGCGAAATGCGCACGGAATCCCTCTGTCACTTGTTTGAGGGACACTCCTTTGAACGGCTTCCGCCCTTTCCGCACAACACCACATTTTACTATTGATTATACCATGTCTATTTTCATGGTGTCAATCCGCCGCCACGGGAAATTCGCTGCCCCGCCAGTTTTCACCCTGCCGCCCTTTTCTCCCTCTTGCAGCAAATATGCCTGGATCATTGCAGCTCCCTTCCTTTTTTGCGAAATCTATGATAAAATGAGTATATTGTAACTTTTACCACTAAGGAGGCACATAAATGGACGCTATTGACGCAAACTTCCATCATCTGGGGGAGGTGTTCCGCCGCGCCCTCAGCTTCTGTGCCGGCACGGAGCTGGCTCTTCACTCCTATTCCGGCGCCGGGAATACGGTCTCCGGCTTCCGGGCGGA
This sequence comes from uncultured Oscillospiraceae bacterium, assembly GCA_964630475.1. Taxonomy (GTDB): domain Bacteria; phylum Bacillota; class Clostridia; order Oscillospirales; family Oscillospiraceae; genus JAJQBJ01. Next base: position 8,362 of record CAZVVH010000056.1, read on the forward strand.
GGTTCCCATGGGTAGCTGGTCCGCCGGGTTTTTCTTCTGGCGCTGCCCAGAGGGCTTGAAAGGGGTCTTTCATCTGCTGGAATGCCGGATTCAATTTCCCGGCGTCCGGGATATGGTGTTTCCGTTTTATAATGTACTCCATCAGGTGGCGCCCAGGGATCTCCGCTGCTGCTGTTTGTCTCAGATCTCCACAGAGGAGGAGATGACCGCCTCTGTCCACTGGCTTTGGTCCATAGTCAGCAGCTATCAGGCGGAGATCACCACCCTGGCGGCGGATCCAGGGCCATTGGCTCAGCGCCAGCGGAAGGAGCTTGCCGAGTATTATCAGGAGGACATCTTTGCCGCCTGTGCCAAGGTGACCTCCCGGCACGACAACAGCCCGGACTGGAAGGACGCTGCCCGGAAGCGGCTCCATTTGCAGCTGTCCCGCTGGTACAGCCAGTTTCACGCCCGCCTGACCGGACCCACCTACGCCAACTTTCTCTCCGGTCAATTCCAACAGGCACTGCCCCTCTTTCATAAAGGCCCTCCTTTAAATGAATATGAGACGGCCTTGGCCGCCTATATGACCACCCATAACTCCCTGGAGGCCCAGGTGCTCCCAGAAGAGCTGGCCCACATGATGCTGAATCATCCCAACAAGGCTCCAACGGCCTCCCCTCAGAGGGCTGCTGCCTCCCGCCCCCAGTCCACGGTTTCCACCCGTTACCTGCTGGGCAACGTGCTGATCGCCGGGCTGATTCAGATGCCCTTCTGGACCCTGTTCTTTGCCCTTCTCTACTGGCTGGACTGCCATTGGGCAGGCCAAGGCATGGCCGCCGTGCTGGGCCACCACTGGGAGGATCCTATCCTCGGCGGCTTTCTGGTCTCCTTTTCCACCTCCTTCCTCCTGCTGCCGGAGGTTATCCAGCGGCGCTGCCGGAAGGACCCGGACAAGGAACAAAAGCTGTCCATCGCCAATCACTATCGATCCCCTCGGATTGTGAAGCTGTTCCACAGCTTCCGCACAGCAGCGGTGACTCTGACCACCATCTACCTGTTCTTTTCCGCTTACACCGGCCTGGCCCTGTCCCAGTACGGACTTTATGACCGCTCTGCCTTTGGCAGCACCACCGGCGTTTACTGCCCCTACTCCCAGGTGAAGTGCATCCGCTACGCCCCTTACGGAACGGTTCTGCAGGGCATGGATTATGAGATTGTCCTGAGCAGCGGTGAATCTCTGATGGTGGGGGAGGACTTCGGCATTTCCGCCGCAAAATTTGAAGAAGCAGGGCTGCCTCTCTTTGAGGCCGCCGGCGTACCTTTATATAAGGAGGGCTGACCCTTGAACGTCTGCAACATGGAAGAGATCAAAGGCTTGCTGGGCCGCCACGGCTTTCATTTTTCCAAGTCTATGGGGCAGAACTTCCTGATCCAGGACTGGGTTCCCCGGGATATTGCCGCCGCCTCCGGCGCAGACAAGAGCTGCGGGGTACTGGAGATCGGCCCCGGGATTGGCCCTCTGACCCGGGAGCTGTCCCTTCGGGCCGCCAAGGTCACCGCTGTGGAGCTGGACCGCAGCCTGCTCCCCCTGCTCTCCGAGACTCTGGAGGGCTATCTCAACGTCAACGTCATCTTTGGCGACATTCTGAAAACCGATTTGACGGAGCTGGTGGAGGCGGAGTTTTCAGGCCTGCGCCCTGTGGTCTGCGCCAATCTGCCCTACAATATCACCACCCCGGTGATTACCAAGCTTCTGGACAGCCGCCGGTTTTCCACCATCACCGTGATGATCCAGCGGGAGGTAGCCCGCCGCATCTGCGCCCCCGCCGGCTCCAGCGACTGCGGCGCGTTCTCCCTCTTCTGTCAGTATTATGCGGACTGTGAGATTCTCTTTGACGTTCCCCCCTCCTGCTTCCTGCCTGCCCCCAAGGTGACCTCCACGGTGATCCAGCTGCGCCTGCGGGAGCGGCCCCCGGTGGAGGTGGAGGATGAGGTTCTGTTTTTCCGCGCCATCAAGGCCTCCTTCGCCCTCCGCCGCAAGACCCTGGTCAACAGCCTGGCCGCCGGCTTTGGCAGCGGGCTGACCAAGGAACAGCTGGCGCAGGCCATCTCCGCCTGCGGTCTGGCTCCCACCATCCGGGGAGAAAAGCTGACCTTGGAGGACTTCGCGGCGCTGGCCCATGAGCTGGGCCTGCTGCTGGCCTGAGCAAGAGCCACTCCGGCCCGGAAAACCTTGCCAAAATGTATCAAAAGCGCACAAAAAGCCCGGGAAACCTTCCGAAAATCTTTGGCTTGACTGCCTAAATGTCCTATGATATAATGTCTACTTGTGTAGGTATGATTTAAGGAGGCCAGAGTTTTGCTTTCCAAATTAAAAGACGACCCCAAGGTCGTTGGCCTGAAGCAGTCTCGCCGGGCAATTTCCGATGGAACTGCTATCCTTGTTTTTTTGGCAGACGATGCCGACCCACACATAACTGACCCCATTCGGGAGCTTTGCCGCGAGCACGCCGTTCCCATCAAAGAGGTGGAGACCATGAAGATCCTGGGCGCCGCCTGCGGGATCTCCGTCGGTGCAGCCGTGGCTGTGCTGCTGAATTAATTTCAATTTTAGCGAATAAAGCTTTGCTTTTTCGTTAAAATATAAATCGTATCAACCAAAGAAAGGAGGAAAATTATGCCTACGTTTAACCAGCTTGTCCGCAAGGGCAGAGAGACTGTGACCTACAAGTCCAACTCCCCCGCCATGCAGAAGGGCCTGAACACCCTGAAGAACAGAGAGACTGACCTGCCTTCTCCCCAGAAGAGAGGCGTCTGCACCGCTGTTCGTACTTCCACCCCCAAGAAGCCTAACTCCGCTCTGCGTAAGATCGCCCGTGTGCGTCTGTCCAACGGCTATGAGGTAACCGCCTATATTCCCG
>CAZVVH010000057.1:0-11195 GCA_964630475.1 uncultured Oscillospiraceae bacterium
TTTCCATGCCCTCCACCTCCACCACGCACACCCGGCAGGAGCCAACGTTGTTGACATGCTTTAAGTAGCACAGCGTGGGAATCCTGATGCCGTTATGCTCACAGGCGGAGTAGATGGTATAGCCTTCGGGAACGTGCAGCTGTTTTCCGTCGATTGTAAGGTTAATCACTCGTCACGTCCTCCTTTTAATACGCCGCAGCCGAAATGATCGCAGCGCAGGCAGCGGCTAGCCTCCTGCATTGCCTCCTCAAAGGTATACGGATTTTCAACATGCTGGAAATCATGCTTGCGGATGTAAGCCGGACGCTCCGTGATGTTGGCGCGGCCAGTCTGCTGACGGTTGTTTTCCCGGGGCAGCGGGGCCTTTGCCTCACAGGGCAGCTTATGATGATAGCCCAAATACTCGTCGATGTTGCGGGCTGCCACCTTGCCGCCCGCAATGGCGCGGATGGCGGTAGCGGGAGCGGTGGCGCAGTCGCCGCCGACAAACACGCCGGGCATCTCGGCCACAGCAGTATCCAGCCCAGCCTTGAATACCCCCCGGTTAGCGGGCATTCCGAACTCCTCAAAGGGCTTGCTGACGATATCCTGACCCACAGCAATGAGGATCACGTCGCAGGGCACTCGGAGGGCGTCCTTCTTGGCATCCATAGGACTGGGACGGCCAGCCTTGTCATAGGGACCGATCATCTGAGGCTGAACCACCAGAGCAGTACACTTGCCAAAGGCGTCCTTCTCAATGGCCTTGGGGGCCTGCAAGGTCATCAGTTCGATGCCCTCCATAACAGCGGACTCGATCTCGGAATCCAGAGCGGTCATATCCTCCTGACGGCGGCGATAGACAATGCGGACGTCCTTGGCGTTGCAGCGCATGGCGCTTCTCGCCGCGTCCATTGCCACGTTGCCGCCGCCGATGACTACTACGGTCTTTCCCGTGTAGTCGGGAATATTGCCATTGCCAATGCGGTCCAGCATCTCAACGGCGGACTCCACATTTCCGGCGTCAATGCCGTCCAGGCGCAGCTTCTTGCCCACCTGAGCGCCAATGGCCACAAACATGGCGTCGTATTCATCGCGGATAGACTGGATGGACACATCCTGGCCCACCATGACGCCGTACTTCACCTCAATCCTGCCGGCGGACAGGATGGCATTCACATCCTCATCCAGGCGGTCCTTGGGAAAGCGGTAATTGGGGATGCCGTAGCGCAGCATTCCTCCCAGCTTCTGCTGGCGTTCAAAGATGGTCACCCGGTGGCCCATCAGGCTCAGGAAATAGGCACAGGTCATACCGGCGGGGCCGCCGCCGATGACAGCGATCTTCTTGCCGGTATCGGGCAGGTGCTTGGGAACCGCCACCTTGTCGGCGGCGATCTGGTCCACCGCGTACTTTTTCAGGCCGCGAATGTTCACCGCGTCGTCCAGCAAGCGGCGGCGGCAGCGATTTTCGCAGGGGTGCTCACAGATCATGGCACAGGCGGTGGGCAGGGGGTTATCCTTGCGGATCAGATTAATGGCGCCGGCATAATCTCCTTCGCCGACAAGGGCAATATAGCCGGGAATATCAACGTGTGCGGGACACAGGTTGATGCAGGGGACTTTCTGCCCCACATCAGAGGGACAGAGGTGCTGCTTGATATGGCTCTCATACTCCAGCCGGAAGCTGGTCAGACCCTTCAGCACCTCGGTTGCGGATTGATAACCAATGGCGCAGTCTGCAGTGTCACGGATCATCGTAGCAAGCTCACGCATCTCCTCCAGGGTTTCCATGGTTGCATCGCCGTCCAAAATCTTTTTCAGCAAAATGGACAGCTGGGGCAGACCGTCACGACAGGGCACACATTTGCCGCAGGTCTGGTTCATGGACGCACTGAGAAGAGAATACTGCACGGTCAGCGGGCAGGTTCCGGGAGGATAGCTCTTGACTTTGTCTACAAATCTGTTCAGAAGCCTGCCGATTTTCACATCGCAGTTTTCCGGATCAGCGAGATAAATCTTACTCATCTATCCTTTTCTCCTCCTTTTTCAGGCAATGTTCTGCCTGTTATTAATTAATTGCAAACTGCCACTCTCTCTTTTCCCTCACAAGAACGGTATACTTGCAATTATGTAATTATTATAACAGAATCAAGCCGAAATTTCTTTGTTGGCAGGCACAAATGTCCCCCACCACTTTGGTGTTTTTGACAACTCTTTGGTTGTAACTATAACAGCTATAACCAAGGTGGCCATGTGATTTTCAGTATAGCACAGCTTTGACCGGGTTCAGCTTTGAAAACAGACAAATAACGGCCCTGGAATTGTGTATTTTAACAGCACATCCTTCTTAAGGTTGTGGTATAATGAACTATCATAACGGAAAGAGGATTTCTTTGCTATGAAACTGATTTTGCCGGACCAGGGACTCATCACCCAACTGAATACACCCCGCCTCCGGTTGTCCCAGGAGGTGGACGCACTGCCGGAGGAGGATTCTCTGCTGGTGGAGCACCTGCTGGAGGTATACATCAATGAGCGCCTGACCTATAAGCTGGTCTGCTCCCCCATCATGCTGCCCGAAATGGTTCTGGGCCGGATGCTGACCGAGGGAGTCATTAAAAGCACCCGCCAAGTGGATCTGATCTATTTCTGCAAGGAGGGACTGCGGGCAAGGGTCTTTCTGAACAAGGAAGCTGTAAAGAAGGACGGTCCCATGGTGGAAACGGTGGCCAGCTGTTGTACCGGCAACCGAACCCTTTCTGATCTGTTTGCAGATCAAGGGCTTCCCCCGCAACTCTCTCCGATTCCCTATGAACTGGAATGGATTTACCGCCTCTCCGGCGCCATAAACAGCAGCACCCCCCTCTATGCTGCCACCCACAGCGCCCACAGCTGTGTACTCATGCGGAAGGGCGAAATTCTCACCTGTGCTGAGGACATTGGCCGTCACAACGCTATGGATAAGGTCTTTGGCTGGGCGCTGCTTCATCAGGTTCCTCTGAGCGAGTGCATTGCTTACACCAGCGGCCGGGTACCAGTGGATATGACTCTGAAGACCATCCGGGCCGGAGTTCCCATCCTGGTCAGCAAGGCGTTGCCCACAGACAAGGCAGTACAGCTGGCAAAGGATTTCCACCTGACTTTGATCGGCGGCGCCCATCCGGACAGCTTTAAGGTGTTTGCCGGGGCGGATTTTCCCGATGAATCCTATGACAGTCAGTGGCTGCCCCAGTACAGAATCGGATAAAACCAGCCATATGATATAGCGGCACCCGCCCAGGGAGGCAATTCCCTTGGGCGGGTGCTTTTTCTGCCATATTTGTTAATAATCATCCAAAAAGTGGTGGGTCCTGCCCTTGCTGTCCTTCCAGGCAATAACAGTGCCCAGGTTCACATTCTCCATGCTACGGAAGATATTCGCCTCCACCTGGGGATTCACCTTCTTCAACTCCTGGATCAGGCGCTTGATTTCCAGCCGCTTGGAGGAGCTGTCGCCGGTGCCGCAGGTGGAACAGGTCTCTGTGAACTTACAAGCGCACTGGATGAAATGCAGGTCATTGTAATCCCGCCACCGCTTCACATCCTCCTCCCGTATCAGGTACATGGGCCGGATCAGCTCCATACCGGGGAAATTGGTGGAATGCAGCTTGGGCATCATGGTCTGCACCTGGCCACCGTAGAGCATCCCCATTAGGATGGTCTCAATGACATCGTCGTAGTGATGGCCCAGGGCGATCTTATTGCAGCCCAGTGCCTGGGCCTGCTTATACAGATGTCCCCGGCGCATACGGGCGCAAAGATAGCAGGGGGACTTCTCCACGTTGAATACAGATTCAAAAATATCGCTTTCAAATACCGTAATGGGGACGTTCAGCGTCTCCGCGTTTTTCTCAATGATCTCCCGGTTTTCCGGGCTGTAACCCGGATCCATGACCAGAAACACCACCTGGAAGGGAAACTTCCGGTGCCATTGCAGCTCCTGGAACAGCTTTGCCATCAGCATGGAGTCCTTGCCGCCGGAAATGCAGACGGCGATCCTGTCCCCAGGCTGCACCAGGTCGTAATTCTTGATGGCTTTGGCAAACTTGCTCCACAGCTCCCGATGGAATTTCTTACGGATGGAAAGCTCTGCCCTCTCCGCCCGGTTCTCCAGGGTCAGCTGCCGGCGCATCCAGTTATAGTAGCCGCCGGCCAGGCTGACTGCGGAAACTCCCTGGCCCCGTAGCTCCTCAGCCAGCAGCTCACTGATATGGCCGCTTTTGCAGCAGAGCACCAGCAGCTTGCCGGGGCAGACGGCGCTGCCCTCCTGACGCAGCCTCTCGGAGGTCACATTGGCCGCACCGGTGATATGGCCGTATTGATAGGCATATTCATCCCGGATATCCACCAGCTGATAGCTGTCTGAGTTCAGCTGGTTCAGCTCCTCCAGAGTGATTTCAATTTTCCCTTCGGTAAAAGGCTCCATAGCGGAACGTCTCCTCATGCTAGATTGATATGCGCACCAAAACTGGCGCAGCTTCAGGCTGCGCCAGTTTTTATGTTATAGGATTGCGGGCAACACCTGATCAGAAGGCAATCTTGCTGCAGGTCTCATCATCCAGGTTCTCACTGAGTTGAACCACATAGTCCACCGCGCTGTAATCCAGGCCCTCAATGCCGTGGGCGGGCATACCTTCCTTTACCCACTGATACAGCTGGTTGACGAACTTCTTGGCCTGGTTGCGGTTCAGGAAGTCCTTGCAGCGATCGAAGGTGTCCTGGCTGGTCTCCGCCTCCATGGCGCGCATCATAAAGGGCACCACCAGCTCGATGCACTCATTTCGGGTCAGCTTGATCCGCATGCCGGTTTCATCATGGGCCACACGGTAATCCATGATGTAGCTTGCCAAGCCAAAGATGTAATCCATGTCATTGGGATCCAGCGCGGAGGCAACCTCCATCTGGTAATACGCCTGGTTAATATCGCCGTTGGTATTGTAATACTGGCAGACCCGGTAGTGGTTGATGTCGTTGGAGGGGTACTCATGGAGCAGTCTGGTCAGGATCTCAAACTGCTTGGCCACCTCGCCAGTCTGACGATAGGCCACGGCCAGATTGCGCATCAGCAACTCCCGGTGCTTGGGCAGGATCTCCATCAGCTGGGTAGCGATCTGGATAATGATATCGTAGCGGCCTAAGCCGATGTAGGCATTCAGACAGGCGGCGAGCTGATCCGTGTCAATCCGGCGGCAGGCGGAGGTATAGACGCCATCCACCACAGACACCTTCAACACCTCGTTGGCATAGCGCAGGGCCTTGTCTCTGGTCTGATAGCTGTCCGAATACAGGTCCGCCAGGTAGCTCTTGAAATCCAGGCTGGTGGGGAAGCGCTGTGCGGCCACCTCAAGGATCAGGCTGGTCAGCTGGGGAATATTCTTCCGCTTGAACATGAAGTACAGGCTGCGGAAATTCGCCTCAGTCAAATAACCCTCGGTGAGGCCCAGCTCCAGCACCTTGCCGATCTTCTTGTAATCGGGATGCTCCTCGGCCAGGGCGTCTCGGAGCGTATAGGTCAGGCGGGTTCCGGAATACTCCATGGACTGGAGGGCCTGCTCAATGCTGGCACCAACATCCAAAGTCTGTTGCCCCTCTTCCTCGGCCAGACCGCCTTGGGCCAGACGGGCCCGGAGACGGGCGTTCTCCTGCTTCAGCTTCTCCAGCTGATCGGTCATGGAGATCATCTGGGCCTGCATATCGGCATCGCCGCCCTCCAGATAGCTGACCATGAAGCCCTCAAAGGGATAGATGTCATGGATGCTGTTGTCCGGCTCCATAGGCTCCTGCTCCCGGTGCTGAATGGCCAGTGTCACCTCCTCCTGAACACTCTTCAGGCGGCTGACGGGACTCTGGCGATTGTAGACAATCACCTTCAGGTTGGAGATGTCGAAGGGCAGCTTGGTCTCATTGTCACAGAGCAGGATGGTTCCGCCCTTGACCAGGGCATGGCGAACGCCAAGCTCGTAGGCCACGTTCCAGTTCTGACCGGAAATATCCGCCACCACCAGGGCGCCCTCAGCCAGATGGCGCATAATATTTCTGGTGATATCGCCAGGCTGGCCCAGATGATCCTCGCGGATGACCTGATAGCCCTGGGCCTCCGCAGGGTTCTTAATCAGTAGCTGGAACACCAGTTCATAGTGGTCCTGCAGCTCCTGGCTGGCATTTCCGTAGGGCATGATCACATAGCAGATCTTCTTGCGTTCGTTCATAGCTCGTCCTCCTTGACTATGACGGGGTGTGCCGTTCTGCGGCCCACCCAAGGTCTCTCGTCTACACATAATAATATATCAACTTTTTTTCGCTGTTTCAACTTTTTGCCCCATCTTTTTGGGAATTTTTCAAAAAAAGCCCTGGGAGAATTTTTTATCAACTTCTCCGGCAAACCCCTTTGCTTTTCTTTCATTCTGTGATAGATTGAAAGCATAAAAAGCGGAAGTGCGATCAGCACACTACCCACAACAGCCGAAAGGATGATCAATTTCACCATGAAGGACACTACCCCGAAGGATACCGCCCCGGGCTATATCCCCTCCCCCGTGGACACCAGCAGCGTGGAGCTGCCCCAGGAGCTGCAGCCGCTGGCTGAGCTTCTGGCCGCCAACACCCATGAGGTGTGGGGCCGCGGACGCTATCAGGAGGGCTGGCGCTACGGCGACCAGCGGGACGACGGGAAGAGGCTCACCCCCTGTATGGTTCCCTATGACCAGCTTCCGGAGCCTGAGAAGGACTATGACCGGCGCACCAGCCAGGAGACGCTGAAGCTGATTCTGCGTCTGGGCTATCGGATCCTGCCGCCGGAGCCTGATCCTGATTCTTGATTAAAGAGTTTAATCAAGAATCCCGCGTGCTGCGCATGCTATTTGCGTCTCATGAAAAACTGAATGCGCTTCGCGCTAGAAATATGAGAAATAACAAAAAAGCGATGAAAAGAGGCTATCCAGTATCAGAGATGATGTTGGATAGCCCCTTTATGTTTTGATCTTGTCGAAAAACTCGACAAGCTCTCTCGAAAATGCAAGCATTTTCTCGAACTTAGGCAGCTCGTGCCACCAAAAGGCGGCCACTTGCTGCGGCACAGCCTGCTGCAGCGCACACGTTTGCAGGCTGTGCAGGAACGAATCCAAGGCACATGTCCTTGGATTCGTTATCATTTTACTTGTTTCCGTCAGCTTGCTGACAAAACTCTGCGAGGCTCTTGCAGACTGAATTTTCAAAAGTGTCCTTTTCCACAGCCTGATGCTTTGTTTTATACCAGAACATGATAAAAGTATTTGATTGAGAAACAGATTAACCCTTATGATCGTAATTCTGGTCGTAATTCTCAATGAGAGCGGTTGCGATATTGATTGCGTGATCCGAACAGCGCTCCAGGTCGGTGGACATATCAGTAAATACCACGCCGCCCATGGGGTTGCACTTGGAGTCCATCAGGCGGGATACGTGCCGATTCACAATCTCCTTTTGCAGGTCATCCACATAATCCTCCAGATCCTCGGCCTGCTGAATCTGGGAGAAATCCTCTGTACTGAAGATATGCAGGCAGAGATCCACCGAACGGATGGAGGCCTCAGCCAAACTGCGCAGTTCCTCCAGCGCTTCAGAGGACAGGGTGGCCTTTTTGGACTTGACCTGGGCTTCGTACTCCACGATATTCTCCGCATGGTCGCTGATCCTCTCAATATCCGCCACCACCAGCGTCATCTGGGAGATCCGCTTTCTGTCCCGGTCAGACATGTCCAGGTAGCGCAGACGCACCAGACGGTCGGTAATCTCATGGTTCAGGTAGTTAACCGTGTCCTCTACCTCCTCCACCTCTTCCGCCTTGCTGTCGTCCAGGGTGAAGAAGGAATCAATGGCAGTTTGCAGGTTGTTCCGGGCCAGCTGGCCCATCCGGGAAATCTCCAGCCGGGCCTGATTAATGGCCACAGCAGGGATCAGGCTCCCCTGTTCAATCATATACTGGAGCTTGCGATCCTCCACCTTGCGGGCCTCCTCGTCCTTGACGGGGATAATCTTCTGGGACAGCTCCACAATCTTCCGGGCAAAGGGAAGCTCCACAAGGACGGCAATGATTGCAAAAATGGTATGAGTGTTTGCCACCTGGCGGCCCACGTCATCAGGAGACAGGCTCTGGATTCCCTGAAGGAGGATGGGGAAAAGATTGATGAGCACCATCAGCAGAATGGCACGGAAAATGTTAAAGAGCAAATTCAGCACGGCGGTACGCTTGCCGTTGCGGTTGGTGGTCAGAGAGGCCAGAATATTGGGGAACACGGAGCCGATGGCTGCGCCGATGCACAGGTACACCGTAATATCATAGGTCAGAAGTCCCTGAACGGCAAAGGCCTGGAAGATGACCACGGAGGAGGAGGAGCTTTGCAGCAGCGCAGTAAAGGCTACGCCAAAGAGCACCGCCAGAAGAGGATTGTTCAGCGTGGACAGGAAGTGGACAAAGCCCTCGCTCTCAGACAGGGGGGCAATGGCAGACTTGATAATGCTGATTCCCAGGAAGAGCATGCCGAAGCCCATGATAACGGAGCCGATGTGCTTTACCAGGTTCTCTTTCAGGAACAAGTACATAATGGCGCCCACAAACAGAATCAGCGGCGCATAGGCCCCCAGGTTGAAGGCTGTGATCTGCGCTGTGATGGTGGTGCCGATATTGGCGCCCATAATCACGCCGATGGCCTGAATCAAGGTCATCAGGCCGGAATTGACGAAGCCAATGACCATCATATCTGTCGCTGAGGAGCTTTGAATCAGCACGGTAACGCCGATTCCCACCAGAACAGCCACAAGCCGGTTGGACGTCGCATGCTCCAAAATCACACGCATCTGGTCTCCCGCGGCGTTTTTCAGGCCGGTAGACATAATCGTCATGCCGTACAGAAACAGGCCCACACCGCCCAGCAGGGAAAAGAAGCCCAAAAGTGTCATAAACAGATTCCCCTTTTTCGATCTCTCTATCATTTCTATCTTGATATAACCCATCGGTATGATAACAAGGGATTGTAAAATCTAGCCGCATAGAAATGTAAAAAGCATGTAAAATTGCAGGTTTAATTTCCCTCTTTCAGTCTAAGTGCGGATATCTGTCATTTCAGGGAGGCAGGAAAGGTCACCGTGATCTCTGTACCCATATTCACCGCGCTTTTCAGGTTCAGCTTGGCATGGTGCTGCTCCGCAATATGCTTGACAATGGACAGGCCCAGGCCGGTGCCGCCAGTGGCTCTGGAATGGCTTTTATCCACCCGATAAAACCGCTCGAACACCCTTCCCAGGTGCTCCTCTGGGATGCCGATGCCGTTATCCCGAACCGTCACGGTCCGGTCTCCCACTTCAATCTCCACCCGGCCCCCCTTTCGGTTATAGCGAACGGCGTTATCCACCAAATTATAGATCAGCTCCCAGATTTTCTGCTCGTCTCCCTCCACGACACAGGAGGAACCGGTGACTTGAATGGTCACATTTTGCTTTTCCGCAGAGGCAGCCAGCTGGTCCGAGCACTCATAGGCCACATCCAGCAGCTCCACTGGGACGGGATCCTCCAATACCTCCACCCGGTCCAGATTGCTCAGCTCAATAATATCGTTGACCAGCACCAGCATCCGGTCGGATTCCACCCGGATTTTCTCCGCAAAGCGGGGAATGTCCTCCGCTCGGGAGATGCCGGTGGAGATCATCTCCGCATAGCCGGAAATGGAGGTCAGAGGGGTTTTCAGCTCGTGGGTCACGTTGGCGGTAAACTCCTGGCGCATATTTTCCCGCTCCCTGCGCTGGGCCTGGATTTCCTTCACAAAGGGCACCAGCTCCGGATAAACCCGCTTGGGGTCCTCGGTCAGCGTGGGATCGTCCAGGTTGGCGGGAAGCTTTTCAATGGGCTTAATCAGGTTCCGGGTAATCAGCAGGGCAAAGGCCACAGACAGCGCCACCACCACCAGCATAATAATGAGCAGCACCGGGTAGGACTGCCAAAAAATTTGATACAGGCTATTTGCGGTAATAGACAGGCGCAGGACGTTTCCATCCTCCAAAAGGAGGGCATAATAATAGTCCCGGGTTCCAAAGGTCTCCGACTTTCGGATCTCCTGGCCGCTGCCGCTGGTCAGCGCCTCCTGTACCTCCGCCCGATCAAACTGGCGGCCCATCTCCGCCTCTCCGCTACGGCTGTCATACAGGATCTCGCCGGTGGGGTCCATCAGCGTGATGCGCAGATCCCCTGTGGAATACGCCGCAAGCTCCAGCGGGTCCTCTAAGCTCTGATAGGCCACCGCAATCATATGGGTCTCCTGTTCCAGATCAAAGACCACCTGGTCCTGATAGGAGCGATACAGGGCAGTGCCGGTGAGAACGGCGGTGATTATGGCGGCGATCAGGCCCATATAAAACAGGTTAATGGTGATCTTCTCACTCATGCCGATTCACCGATGGTCAATTTATAGCCCACATTGCGGACCGTGCGGATGCTCTCTCCGCTCTTGCCCAGCTTCTGCCGCAGGGTTTTGATATGCATATCCAGGGTGCGGGTGGAACCATCGTAATCATAGCCCCACACCTTCTCCATCAGCAGATCCCGATTCAGAGCCACGTTGGGATTGCTCAAAAAGAGGCGCAGCAGCTCGTATTCCTTATAGGTCAGGTCACAGTTTCTCCCAGCCACGGTCACCAGCCGCCTGGCGGTGTCCATCTGAATCTCTCCCACGGAGAGCAGCTCGGACTCCGTAGGCGTTGAGGTGCGCAGGCGGGCCTTCACCCGGCTGACCAGCTCCATGATGCCAAAGGGCTTTGTGATGTAATCATCCGCGCCCATGTCCAGTCCGCGGACGGTGTCGATCTCCGAAGATTTAGCCGTCACAAGAATAACCTTAATGCCCGCCGTTTTCGGGTCGCTCTTGATCCGCTGCATCACGGTCAAGCCGCTTACGCCGGGCAGCATAATATCCATCAGCACCAGATCCGGAGGCGCCTGATTCAGCGCCTGATAAAAGGCCGTAGCTGTGGAGAAGGCCTCGGTCTCAAAGCCGCTGTTTTGCAGGGCATAGCTCTCCAGCTCGCTGATATCCGCATCGTCCTCCAAAATAAAGATTTTCATGTTCCTTCCCTCCCAAATTATCAAATTATATTGTACCAGAACTTCTTCCTCCGGAACAGCATTCGGGAAAAATTTTTCTTATTTA
>CAZVVH010000058.1:0-11165 GCA_964630475.1 uncultured Oscillospiraceae bacterium
TGATGCCGGCGGACTTGCGGGTGGAGGCAAGGACGGTGTAAATACCGGCGATGGGGCCGTTGGAGATAAAGCTCTTGGTGCCGTTGATGACGTAGCAGTCATCCTCCTCCACGGCGGTGGTCTGGACGGAGCCGGCGTCGGAGCCGGCGTTAGGCTCGGTCAGGCAGAAGGCAGCAAAGCCCTTCTCCTTGATGGTGTCAAACCACAGCTTCTTCTGGGCGTCGTTGCCGGCGATCAGGACGGGATAAGAGGCCAGGCAATTGGCGATCAGGGTGGTGCCGATGCCAATATCTCCCCGGGCGATCTCCTCGCTCAGGGCGAAGGTCTGAACGTTGCTCAGGCCGGGGCCGCCGTATTCCTCGGGCAGGCACAGCAGGTGCAGGCCCATCTGCTTGGCCTTGTTGAGGATGGGCCAGGCAAACAGGTTGTTCTTTTCATATTCCCCCACGTAGGGGATAATCTCTTTATTTACGAAGTCACGGACCAGAGCAATCAGATCCTGTGTTTCTGCATCATAGATCATAGAGTGTCCTCCTTTATGCATCAGATAATAGCATTATAGCATTTTTCCAGAAGGAAGAAAACCCCTTTTTCACAGGAAAGTGAACGAAGCCGGAGTATGCTAAAGGGGCAATGCGTTCAGATACGGCAATTCCCAGGGCGTCAGCCCCAGGGGATTGGTTAATTCCGCTTCTTCTTCCCGCGGAAGATCACAAACTTGCTGGCAAAGTAGTTCATAATCACCACGATGATCTGGGCCGCAATTTTTGTCACCATTGTGTTCAGGTGGAAGGTCTCCACAAAGAGGAGGAGAATTCCCTCCTCCACTGCCAGAGAGAGCAGGCGGGCCAGGGCGAAGGCGGTCACTTGGCCCAGGAGGGCGCGGAAATCCCATCGGGCATCCTCAAAGACAAAGACCTTGTTGGTGAGAAAGGCGAATGCCACGGCACCGACCCAGGCAATGACATTGGCGATCAGGTAGCTGATGAACAGATTCAGCGGGAAGTAGATAATCAGGTTGACCAGGGTGGTTAAGCCACCAAAGACCACATAACTAATCAACTCCTGATATTTTAGCGCCAGGGGGCGGAGGGGGGATGGAATGACGGGCTTGATAAAGCGGTAAAACTTGGATTCCTGCACAGGCGCACTCCTTTCTCGTCTGGACGATACCTGAGCCTGGTGCTGGGGAGATAAAATCGGTCAGGATATTCGTATTATACACAAAAACAGGAAAAAAGCAAATCTTTGACCAAAAAATCCGCCGCAGAAGCTCTGCGGCGGATACAGGCTGTAGAAAAAGATACTTTTAAAAATTTCGTCTGCAAGAGCCTCGCAGAGTTCCGTCAGCTTGCTGACGGAAACAAGTGAAATTCATAACGAATCCAAGGACATGTGCCTTGGATTCGTTCCTGCGCAGCCTGCAAACGTGCGCGCGAAGCGCGTGCGCTGCAGCAGGGTGTGCCGCGGCGAGTGACCACCTTTAGGTGGCACGAGTCGCCTGAGTTCGAGAAAATGCTTGCATTTTCGAGAGAGCTTGTCGAGTCTCTCGACAAGCTCAATCCGCCGCAGAAGCTCTGCGGCGGATAAAGTGGGATGGATAGGAGAAGGAATCAGTCCTTCTTCACAAAGGGGGTATAGGTGTTGTCGTTGTCCAGAGTGTGATAAGGCTCAGGCCAGGGCACGGTGTTCTGGGGCTTGCTCAGCACAGAATAGGGCATATGCATGGGGCCGGGATCGGTAACAGGGGGACTGCCCAGGGTGGGAGGCATCATCTCACCGGCGTCGGGATTGGTGATGCGGGCATATTCATCTGCCGCCCAGTTGGTGTGATCCATATCGCCCACCAGGTCAGGGCACACATGTTCATGCAGATACTTCCACTGGCCGTCCTCGCAGACAAAGTCGGAGCCATAGCGCTCCCACAGAACGTGGCAGTACTTGGGGGAGCGGTGAACCTGGCCATTTTCATCGGGGTCGGCGGTCAGGCGGGAGTGAATGACGCCGGGGGTGATGAAGCAGCCCCGGGCGGACATGCCGTCCTCAGCCACCTCAATGACGTCGGTGACCAGGGTGTGGACAGAGCACTCCATCAGGGGACGGGGATCCTTGCCGGTGACCTCGGGATAGACCTTGTACAGGTCCAGCCAGTTCTGCATGCACATCATGTCGTAGTCACCTACGGAGCCGTGGTAGACCTGATCGAAGCCTCTCATGCGGCCGAAGGCGTGGGCCCAGGAGCAGTCATCGCTGCGGGACCAAATCACAGACCACTCGCCGGTGGCATCTGCCCGGCCGTGGAGATATGCGTGCTTTGCCTTGACGTTTTCCACCTGCTGGGAAGCGTTGGCGTTGCGGATACGTTCGTGTAAAGACAGATTGCTCATTAGTAATTACCTCCTTCGCCTGCGCCGAAATGATATTCGGTCTTTTCTGGATAGCCCTCGGGGCCGTAGCTTAGCTCGTCGCTCCAGGTGTCATAAGGCTCGGGGGGAGCGGGGTAGTTATCCCACCAGTTAAAGGTGGCGTCGTGGGTAATCATGGGGATGGTGGGGGTGCCGAACTCCACGGCCACGGGGTCGGTGGCATAGTCCAGATAGACAGGCTGCTGGCTGTATTCCGTGCCTGCCTCGGAGGTGCAGTCGTTGGCCTCCATGATGTGCCAGATCTTCCAGCCATCAGCCTCCAGCACGAAGTCAATGCCCACCTTGCCGGTGTTCCACATAGCCAGGGCCGTGCCGTCGCCGTTGGGCTTGGTGTCCTGGCCGATGGAGTACCACAGGCCCTTGGCGGTCTTGCCGTCGCCGGCCAGCTCCACCAGGCCGGTGGAAATGGGGTGGGCGTTCATGGTGCCCACGCCGTCCCCCAGGTCGGCGGCGTGCTTGTCCACATAGTAGGCCCTGATGTTGTCCAGGCCCACATAGTAGCCGGTGTTCTTGCCCAGGGATGCGGTGGCGGTGTGCTCCGGCTGGGAGACCCACAGATCCTCCAGTTCCTGCTGCCGCCATTCGTTGATCAGATAATAGACCCGCTTGTTGGCGAGCTTCTTGATTTCCTCAATGGCTGTGACCCGCCGGATCAGCTCGTCATCGGAATAGGTTCTTGGGGTTTTCTTGCTCATTGCCGTTCCTCCTCATCAAATGCCATAGCTGAAGGTTTCAGCAAAGGTGTTGTAGGGCTGGGGGATTTCAGGGGCGTCCGTGTGGGGGCGGTCCGGGGTATACAGCGTCCGCACCGTCTTTTTCACGGAGTATTCGGGATACCGGAAGCTGCCCAGCTCCTCAAACTCCGGCAGCGGGGGCAGGGGCTGCTTTTCCTTGCCCCAGGACTGGCCGCAGATGCAGTCCACATCGTTGGTGTAGCTCAGATGCCAGATCTTCCAGCTGTCGCCTTCCCGAAGGAAGTCCACTGCGAAGTAGCCCCAGGTCCAGTTGGCCACAGGACCGCAGACCTCCACGTCGTTGTAAGCGCCCTGGCAATGCCATAGGCCCTTGGCGGTCTTGCCATCGCCGGCCACCTCGATTACGGGAGAGGACAGAGGCTTTACCTTGAAGGGGCCAACGCCGTAGATCTCCTCGGCGGACTTGCCGCCTAGGACCTCGGGGAACTTCTTCTGCAGCAGGGAAGCCACCAGAGCGTTGCGCTCATAGCAGGCGGCATAGTAGCCCTTCACTGCGTCGGGGCCAACATAATAACCGTCATTGAAGCCCAGGCAGACGTCCTCCGCAGTGCTCCAGAATAGGTCGAAGATGTCCTGCTCCCGGTTCAGGATCAGGCAGTTTGCGTATTTGCCCATCAGATTTTTCAGGGCGCGCTGGTCCTCCCAGCGCTGCGTCAACTGTTCAGTGGTAAACATCAGTTGCATTCCTCCTTGTATATAGTTGATGTTGGAATCCGTGATTAAAAGGTCTCTCCGATGCCCATGGTGACAACGGCGTCATAGGCGTCCCGGGTGGCCTGGCCGATCTGGCGTGCCCGGAAGGCGTCGCCCACCACATAGAACTCCTTGCCATAGGCCCGCAGGCGCTCCACCTCGTCGGTCAGGGGGCGCATGCCGGCGGCCATGACCACGGTGTCGGCGGGGAAGAATACCTCCTTGCCCTGGGGATCCATGGCGGCAACGCCCTCCTCATTGATGTAAGCACAGCGGTGTCCCGCAGCGGCAGTCAGGGTGGGAGCAGCCTCGATTTCGTGGAGAAGGCTGATGCGGTGCATTCTGCCACAGTCGGGGGCCAGCTCCTCCTGCATTTCCACAATGGTGACCTCATGGCCCTGCTTGGCCAACTCCACACCCTCTTCACAGCCGATCAGGCCGCCGCCAATGACTACTACCCGGTGGCCCACAGGGGTTTCGGGGCGCAGTTCTGCGCCAAAGATGATATTCTTGCCGTTGGAGCCGGGGACGGGCAGCGCCCAGGGCTTTGCACCCACGGCGGCAATGATGACGTCAGGGTTCACCTCAGCCACCAGCTCGTCGGTGACGGTGGTGTTCAGGCGGATGTCAATGGGCAGCGCCATCACCTTGGCGGCCTGCATATCCCGATAGCGCAGGATATTGGCCTTGAAATCGGCGGTGTCCGCATACTTCAGGCCGCCCAGCCGCTCGGTCTTTTCCACCAGGGTGACCTTGTGGCCCCGTTTGTGGGCCACCAGCGCGGCCTCCATGCCGGCGGGGCCGCCGCCTACCACCAGCACATTCCGGGTCTGGCGGGTGGGAATGGGATGGAAGAATTCGGTTTCCCGGCCAATATAAGGATTGACCGCGCAGCGCATGGTCTTGTTCTTCATCATGCCGCTCTGGCACTCGCCGCAGCGCAGGCAGGCGGTGATCTGGTCAACCCGGCCTTCCGCGATCTTCTTGGGCAGGAAGGGATCCGCGATCAAGGCCCGGCCCATGGCAATGCAGTCCACACCGGACTCCTCCAGGAAGGCCTCCATCTTATCAGGCTCAGAGAAGGCGCCCACGGTGACCACCGGGGTTTTCACGTGCTTCTTGATCTCAGCAGCCAGGCCGGAGTTTTCGCCGTGCTTCTGGAAAGCGCCGGGATGCATCAGGACACAGGAGTACAGATCCTGCTGAGAGCCGGCGGAGACGTGGATCAGATCCACCTTGCCGTCCAGGGCCTTAGCGATCTCAATGCCGGTGTCCAGCTCATAGCCGCCCTCCATGCGCTCGGAACCGGAGATGCGGACATCGATGGGGAAGGCGCGGCCCACAGCGGCCCGAACCTTTTCAATGACCAGCAGGGGGAAGCGCATGCGGTTCTCCAGGGAGCCGCCCCACTTGTCGGTGCGGTGGTTGGTGACCTCAGAGATGAACTGGTGGCACAGCCAGCCGTGGCCCATGTGGATCATGACCATGTCAAAGCCGCAGGCCTTGGCGGTGGCGGCGGCCTCGGCGTAGGAGTCAGCCACCTGGTAGATCTGTTCCTCGGTCATTTCCAGCACCTCATCGCCCCACTCGTCTACATAACCGGAGGGGCCGATGGCGTTTTTGCCGCCAATAAAGGCGGGGTCACAGAGGGCGCCGCCATGGTCAATCTCCACCTCGGCAGCGGCGCCGCCGGAGTGAATGGCGTCCGCCATTTTGACAAAATAGGGAATGGCGGAGGGATCGTCCAGGCCGGCCTGCATGGGATGGCTGCGGCCGGTTTCCAAGTCCACGATCACGTCGCCCACGCTGACCAGGGCCACGCCGCCGGCGGCCTTCAGCTTATAATAGTTAATGTTGTCGTCGCTGTAATGCTCGCCGGGGCCAAGCTCAGCCATGGAGGTGGGGGCGGAGAGCATGCGGTTCTTCAAAGTCAGGCCAGCCACCTGCAGAGGCTGGAGCAGCTTTTCGTAACGAGACATAGACAAAATTCTCCCTTCACAGATAGGATGATACAACTTTATCATGTTTTTGTGAAAAAAACATCGGATAGGGAACAGAAGTTTCCAAAAGTAATTGTGAAATTATCACAATTAGCTTGACAGGGCTTCCCGGATATGCTTAGATGATGGTAGAAAAAATACAAGAAGGCGGGATTGCTTATGGAAAAACGCGAGGAAATCACGGCGCTATGGAAAACGGCCGCCATAGGGACAATTAAGGAAGTGGTGGCGGCAGGGCACGAGATGCTGGGCTGTTCCATTCTGCTAGGGGATTCCATCCTCTCTGTAGCGGCGGCGGCCTGCCCGGTGGGGGAGAGCAGCTGGAGCTGGGAGGACTATATCCGGGCAGGCTATGCGCCGGACTTCAAGCAGGAGGTGATTCCTCCGGCAGGGGAAGAGGTAGTGCTGTCCGACCGCTGTTCCGGCTGGAACGGCAAGAACCTGTCCATGGGCTGGGACTACATCCTGCTGGATCTGCGCACCACCCGCGGCACCAGCTATCATCTGGTGCTGGACGGGGACGGAGAGGTCCCGCTGTGGGAGATGATGGAGCTGGTGGACGTTCTGTGTCAGGCCCTGTTGGCGGTGATTGACCGGAACAGCGGCACAACGGATCGTCTTACCGTGGAACAGTTCCTGAACTGGCTGCTGGAGGGGGACCACCGGGAGGAGCGGATGCTGGAGGTACGAGCCAGACTAATGAACTTTCAAACCGAGGGGTTTTTCCATCTGCTGACCATTGACATTGCCAGCTACCGTCCCCGGGAGAACAGTGTCTCCACCATCAGCGCTTGGCTGGAGCAGCTGGTCAACGGCATTTCTACCATCTACGGACAACGGCTGGTACTGCTGGAACGGTGCCGGCAGGAGGCGGATTCAGAGGAGGAGAAGCACCTGGAGGAGTTGGAAGAGCTTCTGCGGGACTATGGGCTAACCGGAGCCAGAAGCCGGATGTTTTACACCCTGCGGGATGTGCCCTTCTATTATCGCCAAACCGAGGAGATTTTGCGGCTGGCTTACTGCGGCGGAGGGAGGAACCTGCTGGACTTCTCCCACATGGAGCTGTATCTGCTGGCATCCCGGCTCCACCCGGAGGAACAGCGGGAGAGCGTCTGCCATCCGGTGGTGCGGCGGCTGGCAGAGCTGGACCGGGAGAGCAAGTTCGGCTATGTAGCCACCCTGAAGGCCTACCTCCAAAGTGGCCAGCGGGCGACAGTGGCCTGCAAACGGTTGCATATCCACCGGAACACCCTGGATTACCGCCTGAGGAAAATGGGGGAGCAGGTCTCCATCGACTGGGCAGACGGGGAACTTCTCTTCCGGTTGTATTTCTCTATCTGCCTGCTGGAGGTACTGGGCCGGCTGGACAAGAAGAACCTGCCCAGCGGAGCGGATTAGCCTGGGCCGGACGGGGACTGACTGCCCTCCATGCGGCGGGCGCGCTCCCGATAGGAGCCGGGGGTGATGGCCTCCGCCGAGCGGTAGGCCCGGATAAAGGCACTGCTGCTGGAAAAGCCCACCAGTCCGGCGATCTGACAAATGGGGATATCCGTATCCCGGAGCAAGGCCTGGGCGTGGGAGATCCGCACAGTGTGGATGTAGTCGTTGGGGCGGATGCCGGCGGCTTCTTTAAAGGCCCGGGACAGATAGGAGATGGAGAAGCCAAACTTTTCGGCCAAAACGGTGACGGAAAGGTTGGGATCGGAGTAGTTGGCGTCGATGTAAGCCCGGACCTCCTCCAGCCTGCCTGCCCCCTGGGCGGATTTCAGACCACAGGTGACGCTGATCCGATTGAGAATCCGGTGAATCATCAGGGAGATGCCCCCGGGCTGGGTTTGGGTTTCCTGGTAATACTGGCTGACCTCCGACCGTATGATGTCCTCAATAGGGCCAAGCTGTTCCACCTCCAAATTTCCGGACAGGTCAAAGGCAGAGACCAGATGGGCGGAGAGAAAGACCTGCAGGGTGGCTTCGTTAGCCACTTCGGATTGCAGGTGGCGGCTGACCATCACGGTCAGGAAGTGGGCGGCCTCCTCCAGATTGCTTTTTTGCATGGCGTCAAAGAACCTGCGGCCCACGTGGTCGCCTGTGGGAGTCAGCATGGAGCATCCCTCCTTTGCACAATTCTAAAATGAATTTCTCCGAAAATTGGGAGAATGTTTGGTATATTATAGCAGTTTTCCGAATTATTTCAAGCAAATTGAAAAAGAAAGGGACAAAAAATGTATATCGGTAAAAACATTGGCATTTTCAGCTTGCATAATGTATGATACAATTTTCCCGTAAAAACGGAACAGAGGCTGGCAATCCCAGCCCCAAAAAATAAAAACAGGAGGAAAAACAATGCTGACAAGTAGAATCGTAGAAGCCTGCACACCCTGGCAGGTGGAAGGGACCTGCCATTTGTATGAGCTGGTCATTAAAGAAGGCGCGAAGCTGATTCCCCCCGAGGGAAAGTTCCTGACCCTGACGGTGAACGGCTGCGGCTGTCCGATTGCCCCCGGCACCTACCGGGGGGACGTTGTGGTCTCAGTTACCACCCCGTATTCCATGGCCCCCCACGGCCTTCATCTGAACTTTGCTGAGATGATGTCCCATGGTGCGCCTTTAGGCCCGGAGCTGAACACCCCCATGAAGCAGGCCGCTGTGATCTCCAGCAACCGGGTGGTGGAGGATCAGAGCATTCCCGCTATCCTGCAAGGCGGAACCGTAGGTGAAACGGAGACCGACGGGGTCTATGTGGCCTCCACCGAGGAGGACTTCTGCGGCATTATCGTGGAAGGAGACGGAAATTACACCATCAAAAATTCCCGCTTTGATCTGGAGGGCAACGGCCACGACGACTGGCTGGGCAAGGGCACCGCAGTTACCACCATTGACAACACCAATGTGGTGGTGGACAACTGCCAGTTTAACTACTCCGGCGTCACCCGTTGCACCATTCAGGCCGGCGGCAACTCCAATCTGACAGTCAAGAATTCCAGAATGATTAATATTGCTCCCGACGGCGAGGAGTGGGTAGGCTCCTTCTCCTGGCAGGTGGGCTTCCGGGGCCATAACCGTCTGGCCCAGCTGTGTGACAACGCCCAGGTGCGCTATGAGAACTGCGTCATGCAGAGCAACGGCTGGGGCCTGTTGTCCATCGACGGCAGCGGCGATGGCGTAGAGCGGGAGGGGGACCCCCAGTGGCCCGCAGACGTCAGAGCTCCTGGCTACGGTGTCACCATGTACGTCAAGGACTCTGATCTGACCCTGACCGGCCCCCGCCAGCACGGCTATGGCGCCTTCTGCATCGGCGACAACCATATCACCTTTGACCACTCCAGAGTGGACGTTTTTGGCTATCCTATCCTGCTGATGGGTATGGAGGGCAAGGCGCGCTTTGATGTGATCAACGGCTCCACCATCACCGGCCGCCGCTTTGGCGCACTGATTATCGATGATGACAACTCCACCCTGAACATTGAGGATTCCACCTTTAAGACCGGCAAGTCCTCCATCTGCATCAAAGGCTCCTCCACCAAAATTGATGTGAAGAACACCTCCATGGTGGCGGGCAATGGCACCATCCTGCAGCTGATGGACTGTGATGAAAGCGGCATGAACAAGTCTGACTACAAGATCCCCATGTTCGAGAAGGATGTCCGGGATGAGGGACGGGATCTGACCACCGTTTCCGCCACCGAGGACGTGACCATGAACCTGACCGACTGCCAGCTGGCGGGCAACTTCTATAACTCCACCACCAACATCCGGGCCCAGCAGCGCAGCACCGTTGGCGGTATGGGCAAGCTCCATGACCGGGTTCTGGGCATCATTCCGTCTCCCCCCGCGGATGCGCCCTCTCCCGCTCAGATGCGCCACAACGGCAATGACCTGAAGGGTGCCATGAACCTGGGGGTTAACCTGGTGAACACCATGGTCACCGGTATCATCTCCGCTGCGGGGCAGAAGTATCGGGAGGGCCTGGCAATCATCACCTGTGAGAACCGGGATGAGCTGTCTAACGTGACCCAGACCGCCGCGAAGCCGGTGAACAACGGCGTTGTGGTGACTCTGGACGGCGCCTCCAAGTGGGAGGTAACCGGCACCTGCTATCTGACCGCCCTGACCCTGGCAGAGGGGGCACAGCTGGCCGCCGCCGGGGACGCCAAGCTGACCATGAAGGTGGACGACGTGGAGACCCCCGTGGCCCCCGGCACCTACACCGGCCTGATTGAGCTGACGGTGGCCTGAACTCAGAAGTTCGGGAAGCGGACTTTTGGCTGTGAAAGGTAAAATGAAACCAGAATTTTACGTTGGCTTTTGGGGAAATATTTGAGCAAAACAGGAACTTTTCAAAAGAAAAAGGCGGTAAAAAAACGGCAGTATGACTGCTTTTAGGCAGAAGATCAACAAATGTATATTTATAAAAAATTGGAAATTTGCTATGAAAAGCAGTCAAAACGCCAAAAAAAATAAAAAAATGTTCACAGCATCTTGACAAATGTGCAAAAAAGGTTAAAATAATGGTATATTCGTGGCGACCCCTTCCGAATAAGGGGCAAACATACAATAAAGGAGAATAAAAATGAAAAAACTGTTAGCACTGGTTATGGCTCTGGCTATGGTCCTGAGCCTGGCAGCCTGCGGCGGCTCCTCCGATGGCGGCAGCTCCTCGTCCTCCGGCGAGAATTCTTCGCCCTCTGCCGAGGAAACCACCCCCGTAGCCGCCGAGACGGAGGAAGCCGGCGGCGATGAGGAGGAGTACAAGGTGTTCAGCTACGGCACCGATGCCAACTCCACCACCTTCAACCCCGCCTCCGACCTGCAGACCAACTCCGGCACTTTCCTGCTTCACGCGATTGGCGAACCCCTGTGGACGGTGGATGCCGAAGGAAACATCACCTATAAGGTGGCCGAGTCCATGGAGTACTCGGAGGAAACCCTGGTCATCAACGTCCGTCAGGGCGTGATCTTCTCCAACGGCGATGAGTGCACCGCCGAGGACGTGCTGTGCACCCTGAAAAACTGCTCCTCTCAGGCCCGGACTGCCGCTATGTACGCCGGCATGAACCTGGATGCTGCGGAGGTTTCTGAGGACGGCTACACTCTGACCGTTCCCATGAATTACTACGACGCGGCCCTGGTTGACCTGCTGGGCAACAGCAATAACTGCGTCCTGGATCACAATGTGTTCGACGCTGATAACGCGGACTGGATCATCGGCACCGGCCCCTATATGCTGAAGGGCGACGGCGTCACCGACAAGTCCGGCTGGGAAGAGTCCGTCAAGTACACCCTGGTTCGCA
>CAZVVH010000059.1:0-2868 GCA_964630475.1 uncultured Oscillospiraceae bacterium
CTTGTTGGGGGTGCCGTCGGCGGCAATCAGGGCCTTGTCGATGGCCACCTGGTCCAGCGCGTTCATGCCGATCAGAACCTCAGCGATTTCCCGGTTGACATGGGCAACAGCGGTGAGAACGCCCTTGCCGTCATAACGGTCCTTGTCGCCATCCCGCAGCTCACAGGCCTCATAGATGCCGGTGGAAGCGCCGGAGGGAACGATGGCGCGGCCAACGGTGCCATCCTCCAGATAGACCTCAACCTCAACCGTGGGATTGCCACGGCTGTCCATAACCTCACGGCCCAGAACATCAACGATTTCAATAATCTGCTTCATAGCTTATTCTCCTTTACTTTCCTTTCCGTAGACAATTTGCATGTTTTCGGGAAAAACATCCCGATGAAAACGTTTGCATCCCGTCAATTGGAAATAATTACGAGACAATTTCTTCCAACACCGTGAGTATACGACAGAACAGGCGGATTGTCAATGAAAAAAACGCACAGAAATGATTTTTGATGCCCT
This sequence comes from uncultured Oscillospiraceae bacterium, assembly GCA_964630475.1. Classification (GTDB taxonomy): domain Bacteria; phylum Bacillota; class Clostridia; order Oscillospirales; family Oscillospiraceae; genus JAJQBJ01. Next base: position 508 of record CAZVVH010000059.1, read on the forward strand.
AATGCTGAGAACGAAATAACAAAATAGGGGCGCCTGGTTTTTCCCCGGAAAAGCGCTTGCGTCTGAGAGCGAAATAGGGCATAATAAAAAGGAATTACCGATTCGAAGCAATGGCGGGGTGGCTATGGAGGAAGAGGCAAGAGATCTGAGAAAACAAAATATTCTTCGCTCCCTTCTGGTGGAGAAGCTGATCCGGGACCAGCAGCCCAACCGTATGCTGCGCTCCTGGGTGGTGGGACAGGCGGGGCTGGAGCTGCCCGGGGAGCAGTTCTTCCTGCTGCGCTCGGAGTTCCTGGACGGAGCGGACGGCCAAGGGGAGACCTCCGGCGGAGGGAACCGGGCGCTGTCCTATGACGAGCTGCTGGAGGAGACAGAGCAGCTCTTTCTGGAACGGCTGAACGGCCCGGGGTTGACCGCTTACGGCTGTGTAATGAATGAGGAGCTGTTTTTCCTGATCTGCCTGGGACAGCCAGTGGACCCGGAGGATCAAGCCCAGGTGTACCAGGCGGAGGAGCGTATCCGCGCCTGCTGCATGGAGGCCCAAGGGGAGCTTTGGGAACGGCTGGGCCTGGGGCTGCAGCTTTGGGGCTCTGAGCTGATTCTGGGCGTGGAGCAGCTGCACATTGAATATGAGCATATCAGCAAGGAGGATTTTTCCCAGCTGACCGCCAAGCCGATCATGTTTCCCAGGGATATGGCCCCCTATATTGTGGCGCCTTCGGGGCATACCAATGCCCTGATGCAGTCCCTGGAGCGGCAGGTGGTCCGCAGCGCCATGGAAAAGGATTGGGAGAGCTGCTGTCAGGCCTTTGCCCAGCTCATTGAAATTGAGGCAGACCACTATCCCGCCTGTACCCACATTCGGGACAGGGCGGCAGAGCGGCTGACCTCCGTGTTTGCGGTGGCAGGGATTCCTATGAACAACCTGACCCTGCCCGCCCTGAATGCCCATCTGTGGCGAAAGAATCTGCGGGCTGCTCTGAGCCGGGAGGACGTCTGGGCTGTGGTGCAGGAGGTCCTGGCCAATTGCAGGGAATACAGCCAGCCCTCCGGGCCGCCGGTGTCCGCCCGGGTCTCCGAGATCGTGGCCTTTGTGGAGGATCACCTCTTCGAGCCGGGACTGTGCGCGGACATGATCTGCGCCCGGTTCAATATCAGCCCGTCCTATCTGTCCCGCATCTTCAAGGAGAGGCAGGACATCAAGCTGATCGACTACATCCACAGCCGCCGGGTGGAGGCCTCCAAGCCCCTGCTGCTGGCCTGCCATCCCGTTTTGAATATTGAGCAGGTGGCTCGGCAGGTGGGCTATACCAGCGTTCTGACCTATGCCCGGGCTTTCAAGCGCATGGAGGGGATGCCCCCCGGCGCCTATCGAAAAATTCATGGAAAGACGGAGGGCTGACTTCGCAGCAGAAAGGGAGAACTGCCATGCTTATTTATCTGATGCGCCATGGGGAGACGGATTGGAATGTTCAGTTCCGGCTCCAAGGCTCCACAGATGTTCCGTTGAATGAAAACGGCCGGGCGGAGGCCCGGCAAACGGCGAAAGCCCTGGGCCGGATCCCCTTTGACATGGTCTATACCAGCCCGCTGAGCCGCGCCAGAGAGACGGCGGAGATTATCGCCGAAGGGAGGAATATTCCGGTTCTTCCGAAAGAGGACTTGAAGGAGATGAACTTCGGCATCTATGAGGGCCACTCCTCACGAACCTGGCCGGAGATCAAGGCCATCTTCGATGACCCGGTGGGCTACGTGCCAAAAGGGGGGGAGAGCTACCAGCAGATGGATGAGCGGTGCCGGAGCTTCCTGACCATGCTTGCCGCCCAGGAGGGCACCTATGAGCACGTGCTGGTCTGCGCCCACGGCGCCTTGCTCAAGGGAATGATCCGGATTGTGGAAAACCGGCCCCTGGAGCGCTTCTGGGACGGCCCGCCTCAGAAAAACTGCGCCGTCACCCTGGTGGAGTGTAAAAACGGGCAGTTTACCCTGTTGGAGCAGGGGAAGGTCTATACATCATTTGTGCCGGCGGAGAAAACATGGAAGAGCCTCCCGGAGCCTCGTCAGCTTGATGACGGAAACAAGTGAAATGGAAAAGGCCTGCTGCAAAATTTGTATTTTGCAGCAGGCCCTTTTGCGGTTTCTATTCATTCAGTTTTTTAACCAGCATGGACACAAGCTCAAAGGATGCTTTGTCCAGCTGTTTGATCTCTTCTATCAAGCCCGCAAGCTCTGCGGGGAATTTGTTCCCCTCATCAAAGAACTGCTGGGGCGTGATCTTTAAATACTCACAAATATAAAAAAGTCCTTGCAGGGAGGGCAGCGCCTTTCCGTTTTCAATTTGATTGATATAACTGGTATTTT
>CAZVVH010000059.1:2968-10532 GCA_964630475.1 uncultured Oscillospiraceae bacterium
TATTTTATCCTATGCATTTCTTGACCAATGGGATTAAATCCTCTATTATTATTTCAAGTGACATTTTGAATATTGCATAAGGAGATGTGGTGGTATGCATGAAAAGACCTGCTGCGTGACCGGACACCGGGAGATCCCGGAGGACAAGCGGGCCTATGTGGAAGCCAAACTGCAAAAGGCGGTGGATTCCGCTGTCAAGGAGGGGTACACTCGGTTCCTCTCCGGTTTTGCCGCCGGCGTCGATCTGGCCTTTGCCGCCATCGTGGCGGAGCGCAAAGCCCAGGGCTGTCCGTTGACATTGGAGGCGGTAATCCCCTACGCCGGACGGCTGAAAAGCAAGGACCCGGCATTTCAAAGGCTGCTGGCGGCCTGCGATGAGGTAAATCTCCTCTGCAATGCCTATTCGCCGAGCTGCTATTTCCTCCGCAATCGCCGCATGGTGGACGAGTCCAGCCTTGTGATTGCCGTTTACAACGGACAGGGCAGTGGAGGCACCTTCTACACCATTGACTATGCCCGTACCCAAAATAAGGAGGTGCGCATGATAACAATCTGAACAGGGGACAAAGGAAAAAGAGGGGCTGACTTTGCGGAAAGCGCCCGGGGGAAAATTCCCTCTTGACAATTTCGAACTGATGTTCTATTATATATCAAACAAAAGTTCGATAGGAGGGGAAGAAAGATGGACTTGACCCGCAAGCTGGAAATCCTGACCGACGCGGCCAAGTATGACGCCGCCTGTACCTCCAGCGGCATGAACCGGAAAGGGGAGAAGGGGAAGCTGGGCAGCGCCATGGCCCCAGGGTGCTGTCACAGCTTTTCCGCAGATGGCCGCTGTATCAGCCTGCTGAAGGTGCTGCAAACCAACTGCTGCGCCTATGACTGCGCTTACTGCGTGAACCGGCGCAGCCAGGACAGCCCCCGGGCGGCCTTCACCCCACGGGAGCTGGCAGACCTGACCATGGAGTTCTACCGCCGCAACTATATTGAGGGGCTGTTCCTTTCCTCAGCGGTGCTGCGAAACCCGGACTACACCACCGAGCTGATGATGAAAACCCTCCGCATCCTGCGGGAGGAGTACGGCTTCCGAGGCTATATCCACGCTAAGGCCATTCCCGGGGCAGATCCTCTGCTGACCTACCAGCTGGGGCTGCTGGCGGATCGGCTCAGCGTCAATATTGAGCTGCCCAGCGAGCGGAGCCTAAAGCTGCTGGCCCCAGACAAGGAGAAAAAGGCCATTCTCCGGCCCATGAGACAGATCCGGGATCAGGCGGCGGAGAGCCGCTATGCCCTGGCCAAATATCGGAACGCCCCCAGGTTTGCCCCGGCGGGGCAGTCCACCCAGATGATTATCGGGGCCACCCCGGAGACGGACCGCCATATCCTGAACCTGACCGAGAGCCTATACCACACCTATCGGCTGAAGCGGGTGTTCTACTCCGCCTACCTGCCCGTGGCGGAGAATCCGTTGCTCCCCGCCCTGGAGACTAAGCCGCCGCTGCTGCGGGAGCATCGGCTCTATCAGGCGGACTGGCTGCTGCGATTTTACCACTTTCAGGCCTGGGAGCTGCTGGACGAGGACACACCCAACTTTGACCCGCTGCTGGATCCCAAGTGCTGCTGGGCGCTGCACCATCCGGAATTTTTCCCGGTGGAATTACAGACGGCGGACTATGAGACCATCCTGCGGGTGCCGGGCATCGGGGTAAAATCCGCAGGGAGGATTTTAGAGGCCCGCCGATGGTGTACCCTGGAGGAGCAGGGATTGCGCCGGCTGGGAGTGGTGATGAAGCGGGCGCAGTATTTTATCACCTGCGGCGGAAGGATGTCCCCCGGCCTGCGGGTGTCCCAGGCAGGGATTTATCGCCACCTGACCGCCCTGGAAGCCCCGGCGATTTCGCCCTTGGCGGGGGAGCAGCTCTCCCTCTTTGATGGGGAGGTGCCCAAATGGTTGGCATGAATGAATACTGCTACTGCTATGACGGCAGCTTCGCCGGGTTTTTGACCTGCCTCTGTGAGATTGACCGGCATCATGAGCCCCCCGCCAGCTTTCAAGGGCCGGAGGAGATCAGTGTGACCCTGTATCCCACCCGCCAGGTGGAGACGGACCCGGCGGCGGCCCGGGAATACTACCGGGGCATTGGGGAGAAGATATGCCCGGGGGTCAAGCGCATGACGGCGCTGGCTTTCCTGACCTGCCTGCCTGAGCGAGAGATGGCCATTTATACCTATTTGAAGCTGGCTTACCAGATCGGGCCGGGGGTGCTGTATTGGCATACAGATTCCAGAGTGGCCAAGCTGGAGACAGCGGTCCGCAGCCTGACCAACGAGGAAGATCATGCCCGAGGCTTTCTCCGCTTCAGTGACCACGGCGGGGTGCTGGTGGCCCAGTTAGCGCCGAAGAACCGGCTTCTCCCCCTGCTGCGCCCCCACTTCTGCCAGCGCTATTCCACCGAAACCTTTCTCATCTATGACCAGACCCATCAGGAGTGCCTGTTCCACCGGGATGGGCAGTGGAGGATTTTCCCCATGGATGGGTTCCGGGAGGCACCGCCGGACGAGACCGAGCGGCAGTTCCGCGCCCTGTGGCGCACCTTCTTCCGCACCGTGGCCATTCCCCAGCGGAAAAATAAGGCCTTGCAGCGGAGCAATCTGCCTCTGCGCTGGCGGGATCATATGACCGAATTTCAGCGGGACCCGGAGGAGCCTTTCGCGGATTTTCAGCCGCTGCCCTATAATAAGGGGACAAAATTTCCACAAAAGAAGGCTTGACCATGTTGATTAAAAAATACGGGGGAATTGCCCCCAGGCTGGCCCCCTCTGTCCGAACGGCGGAGAATGCCTCCATCATCGGAGACGTCACCGCTGGGGAGAACGTCAGCTTCTGGTACGGGGCCATCGCCCGGGGGGACGCCGGGGCAATTGTGATCGGAAAGAACACCAACCTGCAGGACGGCGTCATCATCCACGATGCTTCCAATGTGCCCACAGTGGTGGGAGAAAATGTGGTGGTGGGCCACGGCGCCATTCTCCACTCCTGCACCATTGGGGACGGATGCCTGATCGGCATAGGCGCTATTCTGCTGAACCACTGTGTGATTGGAGAGGGATCGGTGGTGGCCGCCGGGGCAGTGGTGTCTGAGCACAAGGTGTTCCCGCCCCATTCCATGCTGATGGGGATCCCCGCCAGGGTGGTGCGCACCATTTCGGAGGAGGAACGGGAGGAAATTCTCCGAGATGCGGAAAATTATATCCGGCGGGCGGAGGAGCAGCTTCCCCTGGCCCCGCAGGATCAATAAAAGCGGAAGCAAATCATGCAGAAATTTCCTCTGTTTCCATGTATGTTTTCCGGCGGACTGCGCAAACTGTAACCATCCGTGAAAGGGAGGTAAAGCATCATGGAAAAAATCAATCATAGCATCAAGTGTTCCGTGGACGAATGTGCCCACCACGCTCAGTCTCAGAATTACTGTACGTTGAATGAGATCAACGTGGGCTGCTGCAGCCCCAAGGCTACCAGCTGTGACTGTACCGAGTGTGCATCCTTTGCCAAGTCCCAGGGCTGACAACCAAGAAAGAAGAGAGTGCCATTGCGAATTTCGCAATGGCACCCTTTTCGTTTATGGGGTTATTCCGCTTCGGCCAGCAGCATGACAGCCAGCCAGGTGTTTGTTTCATCGGATACCTCGCCCCAGGTCAGGGCATGGTCCGCAAAATAGCTCCATTCCGTGCTCCAATAGCAGTAGTTGATCTGCAAATGACAGGGGACAATCTCCTCAATAACCTTAATCATCTGATCCAGTGCATCCTGATTCAAATACAGATGGGGGAAGGTGACCTCCACCACGTATTTTTCCTCTGTTTCCGACACCACTGCCTCCACGCCGCAACCGGTCAGATTGTCGTTGATGGCATCAATGGTGAAGCTGCCTGTGCCAATGCGGAGCAGCGCCGCCAGGGCAGTGCGAAGCTCTTCAGGACTTTGGGCCACAGGCTTGTATTTCAGAAGGCTCAAATAGTTCTCCAAACCAAGGTCCCCGGCGGTGACCAGGCTCATTTCCCGGGCAGTTTCCTCCAGGCTGTCGCTGCACAAATCCAGCTGAGTGCCATAGCACTCCAGCTCGGCTCCGTTGATAGAGTGCTCCAGGGTATAAAGGCCCAGGGGTTGGAGCATGGCTTTTAAGTAATCCCCGTAGCTCATACCACACTCTCCCAATTCGTAATTGTGACAGTGCCCAGCACGGGAAGGACATCTTGCTCCGCGCTCAGATCGGAGGTGGGCACAGTCAGGGAACAGTTCTCAACGTCCTTTACCCCAAACGCCAAGGCGGTCAGCTTCGCGATGGGAACTGCCTTGCCCAGCAGGGAGCCATTGAAATACTCCTCCAGGGCCGCCTTTACATTGGCGGAAACCGTATCAAAGTCAGCTGAGTCGGCAGCCAGCAGGCGCATGGTGACGTTGACGGTGGCGGTTTCCGGAGCCAAAACCTGAACGTCTACGGCAATTTCCCGCTGGGCGTCGAAGTAGTCCTGCAAGGTGTTCAGCAGGGCGGCACTGGGTACGCCGTTTTCTCCTGCCACAATGACGTCCACGGTGCCGATTCCCCGGCTGCGCCCAATGACGGAGACCGCCTCCACCCCTTCGAATTCCAGGGCCGCCTGCTCATAGTAGGCAGCGTTTGCACCGTTGCTCATCCGGTAATAGGTGGCCAGGATTCGCTCCCGCAGGGAGTCGTCGTCCTCCGGGTCCAGACCGCCGGTAAAGGGGTTGGGGTTGGTGCAGGCGCTGACGCCCACCGGAGGGACAGACATACTTAAAATGGTTCCGGCGGCCACATTTCCCGCGCTTCCCGGCAGAACCGCCCGGGCGGGCACGTCCACATAGGTCTGCCCCGCCCGCAGGGTGGCCCCGGCCAGGGTCTCAAACTGAACCAGTCCCGCCGTCATGCAGACGGTTTGGGCCTCAATGGGCAGGTCGGTGACGGCGGGGCTGTCCACCAGAAAGCGGATCACGCCGGCGGCAGCTGCGGCCTCCTTGCGGGTCAGCCCCCGCAGCTGGGCGTGATAGTCCAGATGCTCCCCCGCAGCCGTCTGAGGGAAGCACTGATCCCGCACCCAAAGGCATTGATTGTACAGAGCTTCGATTTGCGCCGCCACGGCGTAAAAGCGAATGTTCAGCTCGGTGGAGCAGTCCCCGGAAAGTCCGGAGCTTTCCTGAAAGGCGGCGGAAAGAGCCGCGTAAATTTCTTCTGTGGTCAATTCAATTCCTCCTCATGGTTCAGGATACTTCCACGCTGGCGGTCAGCGCCTGCCCCTGCCAGTTCAGCGCCACGGAGATTTGCAGCCGTTCCCTGTCCAGCGGGGTCAGGGTGACGCCGGTGATGGTCAGCTCCGGTTCGTCTGCCAGGGCCTCTTGAATATATTGCTTGGCCAAAGTCTCCCGGCTGGCCGGGCTTTGCCGCAGAAGCAGATAGAGCTGGCTGCCCAGCTCAGGCAGCAGGGGAAATCCACCCCTCCGGGCGGTGAGCTTAATCAGCACCCGCTGCAGCACCTCTTCCATACCGGAAAGGGAGGTCAGGGTGCCGGCATTGCTCAGAACGTAGTCTCCTTGGTTCAGCAGTAAGGTCATCCGTTGCCCTCCATTTCCACAATGGTTCCGGAAAGCTCGATGGTCCCGTCATTGCGCAGGCAGATGGAGGCGCCCTTGCTCTGCAGGCGCAGCTCTCCGGGGGCCAGGTCGTCCGTCTCCCGGCAGAGAGCGCCGGCCACACAGGGCTGTCCGTCGCCGCCCAGCCGAAGCAGCAGCACATTGTCCCCGATTTCCGGTCTCCACAGGATTCCGCCGGGGGCGTAAAGGGCCAGCCCCCGCTGTTCTCCGCCGCTGTAAGCCGCCAGGGTGGAGCCGGACACAGTTACCGTACCGGTATCCGCAGTGGTTTCCGCGGTTCGGGCCAGACTGTTTCGCTTGGATATCCACATATCAATTCCTCCTCTATATCAGGGCGTCAGGTGCACAGAGGGTCAGCACAGTCCGCTGGCCGCTCTCATCCAGCTGTACCAGGCTCTCCAAAATTCGCCAGGTCCCTACGCAGCCCGCCCGTTCCAGCTTTACCTGCACCAGTTCGCCGGGCCAGCCCCAGAAGGGGAGGGCCAGGGTGACCTCCAGCAGATAGCGCTCCTGTCTGGATTTTTCCAGCTGGTACTGACCGGAATAGCGCATGGCCTGATAGGCCGCGTTGGTGGGCATGGTCACCACCTGGCGGGCATCGCCGCCCTGATCCAGATAGGCGCTGTCCGTGACCGTGGTGGAGTAGAGCTGATTCTTGCTCTGCACCAGGACGCTGGAAAGGCAGCCGTAGCGCTTTTCCGTATAGCGCAGCCCGGTGATGGGCAGGGAACTGTCCAGCGTCCGGGAGGCGGTGCCGGGGAATTTGGAGAGCAGCAGCCGCCCCAGCCGGTCGAAGCGGGGAGTCACCCGGCTATAATACTGGGCGAAGTTGTAGAGTACGCTCCATTCGCTGCTGCCACTGGAAATGGAAAAGCCGGGAACAGAGGCCAGATTGCCGCTGTCTGCCACGGTGACACCGTAGCGGGTGACATGATCTCGAAGAATCATGGCGGTGGTGGCGGTGCCGTAGGTCTGGGAACGGGCTTCATTGTCCAGCAGCTTTGCCGCCATGCCCCGGCCGGAAATCTCAATGATCTCACCGCGCTCTCCCCATTCCAGGTGATATTCATCCACCACCCCGGTGAAAACGGTGTTGCCATCCTGCTTGGCCGTAAAAGCCACCGCCTTGTGCAGGGCAGGCATCAGATCGGCGGAGCCGTGGAAGCGCAGCCAAAAGGCGTCGCAGGGAACCCCGGCGGTGTAGTCCAGCTCCCAAGCCAGCAGCACCGGCAGGGTCAGCGCAGTCCCGTCGTATAAATTCAGGATTGCTGTCATCAGCGCACCCTCAGAACCTGTCCCACCTGAATCAGATTGGGATTTTTCAGGGACGGATTCAGGGCCTGGATGGCGGAGACGGTGGTGGAGTAGGTCTGGGCGATTTTCCACAGGCTGTCCCCCTGGAGCACGGTGTAATAGACTGCCCCGCCGGAGAGGGTGCTTGCGGCTGCAGCGCCGCTCTGGCCGGAATAGCCGTTGTAGCACTCCCAGAACTCAAAGGAGTACTTCACATAGTCGGTGCGAGGCTCCTGTTCCAGGCGCAGATTGACCAGATAGGCGGTGGTGGTGTCCCAGATCGGGTGCACCAGGGTACCGGGGGTGCCGTCATAGAACAGGGAGGCCAGCTGGCCGAATTGATGGTAGGCATCCGGACCGGTGAATTCCCCCTCACCCCGCATGATTCGCCGGGTCAAGCCCAGATTTTGCAGGTAGTAGCGGCCGAAGGGCACCTTGTTCACCGCCATAACCCGCTCAAAGGTGATGGAATAAATGGTGGGGTTATGGGGCCAGGTAAAGGTTTTAAACTTCATGGGGGTCAGTTCCAAATTAATTCCTCCTCCTTCTTATACTAAAACTTATTAAAACGGTTAAAAACCGTTTTATAGCGCGAAGCGCGTT
>CAZVVH010000060.1:0-10394 GCA_964630475.1 uncultured Oscillospiraceae bacterium
GCCGCACCAAGGACGTCTCCCGCCGGGAGCTGTATATTGTGGAGGGCGACTCCGCACTGGGCGCCTGTAAGCTGAGCCGGGATGCGGAATTCCAGGGCATCATGCCCATCCGGGGAAAAATTCTAAACTGCCTGAAGGCGGACTACGCCCGCATTTTCAAGAGCGAGATCATCACCGATCTGATCCGGGTCATGGGCTGCGGCGTGGAGGTCAACGACAAGCGGAACAAGGACCTGGCCATGTTTGACCTGGCAAACCTGCGCTGGAACAAGGTCATCCTCTGTACTGACGCCGACGTGGACGGCTACCAGATCCGCACCCTGCTGCTGACTATGCTTTACCGTCTGACCCCCACTCTGATTCGGGAGGGCTATGTCTATATCGCCGAGTCTCCCCTGTATGAGATCAATTGCAAGGAAAAAACCTGGTTCGCCTATAACGAACAGGAAAAGGCGGACATTCTCTCCCAACTGGAGGGCAAGAAGTACACCATCCAGCGATCCAAGGGCCTTGGTGAAAACGAGCCTGACATGATGTGGCTGACCACCATGAACCCGGAAACCCGCCGGCTCATCAAGGTGATGCCCGCTGACGTGGAGCGCACCAGCGCGGTGTTTGACCTTCTTCTGGGCGACAACCTCCAGGGCCGGAAGGACCACATCGCTGAGGATGGCTATAAATATCTGGACTTGGCGGATTTGTCCTAAAAATCGAACATTTGCAAGCAAAAGGACGTGCTTTTCGGCACGTCCTTTTTATGCATATCATATATAAGGCTTATTCTTCCACCACGGATACTTCATCCCCGGCCTTGACCACACCGGGCTCCAGCACCTTGACAAAGATGCCCTCCCGGGGCATGACGCAGTCTCCCGCTTTCTGGCGGATGGCGCAGTCGTTGTGGCAGGTCTTGCCGATCTGGGTCACTTGGCACAGGGCAGTGCCCAGCTTCACCTTGGTGCCCACAGGAATCTGATAGACACAGATCCCCTCCGTCAAAATATTCTCTGCAAAATCCCCGGGCTTCAGCTTGAAATCCAGCTTGCCCTGGAGCTTGTCCACGCTCTCCTGACCCAGCAGGGAGACCTGGCGATGCCAATTTCCGGCGTGGGCGTCCCCCACAATGCCGTGGTCCACTCTCAGCTCCACCTGCTCTACGGGGCGCTTCTGGATGCCCTTGATCTCACTGATACAGACAGCCAGCACCTTACCCATGGTGGTGTCCCTCCTTCTCATGCTCGTGGATTCTGGCACAGTCCTGAGATTCACCCCGCAGGATCTCAATGCCGTGCTTGACCGCCCGAATGACTGCACCGAAGTTCTCCGTAGAGGCCTTCCTGCTACCAGGCAGGTTGATAATCAGGGTATCCCCCCGGATACCCGCCGTCTCCCGGGACAGGCAGCCCATGGGGGTAATGCGCAGGCTCTCCGCCCGCATAGCCTCCGGAATGCCGGGGGTGCGCTTTTCCAGCACTCCTTCGGTGGCCTCGGGGGTCACATCCCGCTTGGAAAAACCGGTGCCGCCGGTGGTCAGGGTCAAACAGACCCCCAGCTGATCGGCGCACTTCATCAGCTCCTGCTGAATCTGCTCAAAATCATCGGGAATGATGGTGGTATACACCACGTTATATCCATGCTCCTTCAGCATAGCCACCAGAGCAGGGCCAGAAGTGTCCTCCCGCAGGCCTTGGCTGCCCTTGTCGCTGATGGTAATCACTGCCGCTGTCCATTCCATCCTCACTGATCCTCCTGTCTCACAAAATCTCCGGACTGGCCGCCGGATTTCTTCAGCAACCGAATCCGGTCAATGACCATATCCCGCTGCACCGCCTTGCACATATCATAGACAGTCAGCGCCGCCGCGGAAACCGCCGTCAGCGCCTCCATCTCCACCCCGGTGACCCCATTGCACCGGGTTTTGGCGGTGATCTCCACCGCCAGGTCCGCTTCGTTCAGGGTCAGCTCCACATCCACGCCGGTCAGCAGGATGGGGTGACACATGGGAATCAGGTCGGGGGTGCGCTTGGCACCCATGATTCCCGCCACCTGGGCCACCGTCAGCACATCCCCCTTTTTGACGCCGCCGGAGCGGATCAGGTCAAAGGTGTGTTGATTCACCAAAACCCGGCCGGCGGCCACCGCCTCCCGCCTGGTCTCCGCTTTTTCCCCCACGTTGACCATGCGGGCATTGCCGTGCTCGTCAAAGTGGGTAAACTCGTTTGAAATCGCCATGGATTATCCTCCGATTGTGTTCATGCTTCGGCCTGCCTGACTTAGGTGCTCGGCGTCCAGGGTTCCGTGCATCTTGGGTTTTTCCAGGATGGCGGTCCGCAGGGTGTCCAGCAGCTCTTCGCCGTGCTTGCCCCGTACCCGGATCTCCTGATTAGAGTGCAGGCAGGGCTTTAAATTGCCCTCGCTGGTCAGCCGCAGTCGGTTGCAGGAGGCACAGAAGTGACGGCTCAGGGCAGAAATAAGCCCCACCTTCCCCTGCCCCTCTGGCAGGCGATACAACTGGGCCACGCCGCCCCGCTCCGTCTCCACTGGCACAAGCTCCGGCACCCGGCGGAGGACTTCGTCCCCAGGCAGGTAGGCGTCCTTTCCAAACTCGCCGCCCATGGGCATCAGCTCAATAAAGCGCAGCTCTATGGGGCTATGCCGGGTCAAGTCCACAAAAGACTGGATCTCGTCATCATTAAAACCGCCGATGAGCACGGTGTTCACCTTCACCGGGGTCAGTCCCGCCCGGAAAGCAGCCCGAATCCCTTGAAGGGCGCTGTCCAGGTTCCCTCTGCTGGTGATATATCGGTATTTGTCCGGATCCATTGTGTCCAAGCTGATATTGACCCGGCTCACACCGGCCGCTTTCAGCTCCTCTGCGTACTTCTCCAACAGGATCCCGTTGGTGGTCAGCGCCACCTCCTGAATCCCAGGCACCGCCGACACCATCCGGCACAGGTCAACCACGCCCTGGCGCACCAGCGGCTCTCCCCCGGTGATGCGCACCTTGCGAATCCCCAATTGGGCCGCCGCCGTGACGATCTCCGTGATTTCCTCAAAGGAGAGAATATCCGCATGCTGTTTTTGACAAACGCCTTCCGGCATGCAGTAACGACAGCGCAGATTGCATAGGTCTGTGACAGAAACCCGCAGATAGCTGATCTCTCTCTGATACTGATCTTTCATTGCTTTTTCCTTTATTAATACCGTCCAAAGGTACAGTTGGGCCAGTGGCAGTCCCGACAGCCCTGGCACAGGCCACCGGCGCCCAGGCAGCGCAACTCTTCCCGGGTGAACTTCACCCCGGTAAAGGCTTGGGGTAGCACCACGTCCAGCATGGTGGTCTTGGCATGGATGGCGGCGCCGGGCACACCCAGGAAGGTGATATCATCCAGGTAGGCTACCATAAACATATTCCCCGGCTGGGCAGGCACCCCCTGGGTGATCACCTCCGCGCCGGTCTGTCGAATGGCCGTGGCGGTGAGATCATCCGGATCCACACTCATGCCCCCGGTCATAATAATCAGCTTAGCCCCCCGCTTTTTCCACTTTCCAATGGCGCTGGCCAGCATGTCCAGATTATCATCGCAGAAAATCGCACCCAAAATGTCCCCGTGATAGGCGGCCACCTTCTCCCGTACCACAGGCTCAAACTTATCCCGGATGCGGCCGGAAAAGACCTCGCTTCCGGTGACGATCAGGCCCACGGGCAGGTTTTGCCGGTAGGGGATCAGCTCCATCAGGGGCCGGTCTGCCCTGGCGGTCATCTCCTCCGCCTCCACGATTTGGCTCTCCGGGCAGACCAGGGGCACAATGCGCTCCCCGGCCAGCTTCATCCCCGCCCGGATGGGATAGTGGTCAGGCAGGGTGGTGATGGTGATGTCCCCGATCTGGTTGATGGCATCCAGCAGGGGCTTGTTCACTCGGAACAGGCCGTCCTCCCGGGCGGTCAGGGTCATTTTCCCCTCCACGGGGCCGGTATATCCCGCATTTTCCATGGAGCAGAGGGCCGCCAGACGGAGGGCCGCATCCTCCTCATGGATTTCCCCGGCAGTTTCCTCCCAGATGTAAATATGCTTCTTGCCCAGGTTCAACAGGTGAGGCACATCCTCCTGGCTGATCACATGGCCCCGCTGAAAGGCGCGTCCCTTGAAGCCGTCCCGAACCTCTGTAATGTCGTGGCAAAGGGCCATTCCCACTGCGTCTTCCGTCTTTACTTTTTTCACACTATTTTCTCCTTATTCAGGGAATCAGATATGCTTGCAGCTGGGTGCCGGCGGGCAGCCTGGGGCTGCCCCCGGGAATCTCCGCCAGCAGGTTGCAGCCGATCAGGCTGTGAAGCACACCATTTCCCTGCCCACGATCCACCATCATCCAGGCAGTTCCATCGGTTAAATCCAGCACCCCGCGGATCAGGCGGGTTTTGGGGCTTTTCTTTCGGAAGTCCTCCTTTAAGGTCACAGTCAGCTGGGTAAGTAGCGGCTCCTTTATGCCTTGGAGCTTGCGGAGGGCAGGCAGCACCACCGCGTAAAAATTGGTCAGGGCGGAGGCCGGATTGCCGGACAGGCCACAGATGAGCTTGCCGCCCCGGATCCCATAGGCGGAGGCTCCGCCGGGCTTCAGCTTCAGGGCGCGGATCAGAAGCTTCACCCCGGCCCGCTCCATGGCATCCGGCGTGAAGTCATAATCCCCTACGGACACGCCGCCGGTGGTCAGCACCAGGTCACAAGCGTTCAAGGCCCCATCCATGGCCGCCGCAATGGCCTCCGGGTCATCGCCGGGGGTGCCGCACACCACAGGCTTGCAGCCTGCATGCTGCAGGGCGGCGAAGAAGGTGTACTGGTTGGTGTTGACGATCTTGCCGCCGGTGAGAGGCTCGCCCGCCTCCACCAGCTCGCTGCCGGTGGTTAGGATTCCCACGGTGGGAACGGCGAAGCACAGCGGCTCCACAATCCCCTGAGCGGCCAAGGTTCCCATCAGGGCGCTGTCAATGACAGTGCCTTTTTCCGCCAGCAGCTGGCCCTTCTTCACGTCCTCTCCCTTGGGGACAATGTTATCTCCGGACTGGAAGGGGGCAAAAATGGTCACCGTTCTCTCGTCGAACCGGGTGTCCTCGTACTTCGTGATGGCGTCCGCCCCCGGAGGCACAGGTGCCCCGGTGAGAATTTTGGTGGCCGTACCGGAGGTTACCGTCTGGGTCCACATAGAGCCGGCGGGAACCTCCTCCAGGATTCTCAGCGTCACAGGATTTTCCCGGCTGGCACCGGCGGTATCCGCCGCCTGAAAGGCATAGCCATCATAGGGGGAGCGGTCAAAGGGGGGCACGTCTCCCACTGCGAACACGTCCTCCGCCAAAACCCGGCCCGCCGTCTGGAACAGCGGCACCCGCTCCAGCCTTGCAATGGGCGCTGTCTGCTCCAGCAAAAGCCTTCTGGCCTCTTTATATTCCAATCCGGTCTGCATGATGGTTCCTCCTATCCTTGGTTCAGATATATCCCTGAAAAAGTCAGGGGCTGTTCCGTCTCAAAAGGCAGAACAACCCCTTGGTATTATGGTTGTTCTCCTTTTCAAGACGGGAAGGTCAGCAGGTTTTCCCGCTGGCCCGTGGCTTTCGCCAGGCCGCAGCAGCATAGGCATGGCCCTTAGCCGCTGCGGCTCGGAGAGATGTTATCTTCGTTTCTTATAGTTTACCCCATTTTGATGGAAAGCTCAAGAGGAAGAATTAATATTCCTCTTTCAGGCAGTGGCGGGTGATGCCCAGGATCTGACGGGCCTCATCAGGGGTTGCCACCTCCCGGCCAGCCAGACGGGTCAGGGCAGCGGCCCGCTCTACCAGCTGGACATTGGTAGCAATGATCTTCTTACCGTCGGGATCCTTTCCAAAGAGGATATTGTCCTCCAGGCCCACCCGCAGGCCATCGCAGCCCAAGGCCAGACCGGCCAACATCATGGGCATATGGGCCTTGCCGATGCCGGAAACAGACCAGGTGGCGCCGGCGGGCAGCTTATCAACCAGGAAAGCCAGGTTGCCGGCGGTGCCGGGCATAGCTCCGCCAACGCCCATGATGAACTGGATGTGGGGAGGCTGGGGGATGTCATACTTTTTCACATAGTAATTGACGGAATCGATGTGACCGGTGTCGAATACCTCGAACTCAGGCTTCACGCCGGTGCGGACCACCTCCGCGCCCAGCTTGTTCAGGAAGCGGGGGGAGTTCTCAAAGATGTAGCTGTTGGCCCAGTTGATGGTGCCGGGGTCGAAGGAGCACATTTCCGGCTTCAGTGCCTCCAGATGCTGCAAGCGCTTAAAATCCTCGTACTCACCGCCAGAGGTGGTCAGGTTGATGACCGGGTCCACGCCAGCCTCGGCGCAATAC
Source organism: uncultured Oscillospiraceae bacterium (assembly GCA_964630475.1). Taxonomy (GTDB): domain Bacteria; phylum Bacillota; class Clostridia; order Oscillospirales; family Oscillospiraceae; genus JAJQBJ01. Next base: position 6,375 of record CAZVVH010000060.1, read on the forward strand.
TTGCGGGCCAGCTCCACCGTCTCGGTGAACTTCTCCAGGGACATGGACTTGTAGTTGACCTTCAGCTCGCCGTCCACTACCTTGTCCTCCCGGACATGGATGTGGACAACAGCCGCGCCGGCCTTGGTCACGTCAACGATCTGGCGGGCAATTTCCTCGGGGGTCAGGGGCACGGTGGGAGCCTGTGCCTTGGTGGTGCCTGCGCCGCAGAGGCAGCAGGAAATAATCACTTTATTGGTTTTGGACATAGTTTCGTTCTCCTTTTCAAGCCTTACTCACACATTTCGATGACCGTGGCCTGGCCCATGCCGCCTGCAATGGCAATGCGCGCGCTGTGCGCCTTTATGCGCATTGCATTTGATGCCCCCTCTCGCTCCCGGCTCCGCCGGAACCGCTCGGGGATGGCAAGTGCCTTGCAGGCACCTATGTCAGAAAATGCGCTCTGTTATGCAATTATTCACACATCTCGATGACCGTGGCCTGGCCCATGCCGCCTGCAATGGCAATGCGCGCGCTGTGCGCCTTTATGCGCATTGCATTTGATGCCCCCTCTCGCTCCCGGCTCCGCCGGAACCGCTCGGGGATGGCAAGTGCCTTGCAGGCACCTATGTCAGAAAATGCGCTCTGTTATGCAATTATTCACACATCTCGATGACTGTGGCCTGGCCCATGCCGCCTGCAATGGCAATGCGCGCGCTGTGCGCCTTTATGCGCATTGCATTTGATGCCCCCTCTCGCTCCCGGCTCCGCCGGAACCGCTCGGGGATGGCAAGTGCCTTGCAGGCACCTATGTCAGAAAATGCGCTCTGTTATGCAATTATTCACACATCTCGATGACTGTGGCCTGGCCCATGCCGCCTGCAATGCACAGAGTGGCCAGACCGTATTTCAGGCCCCGGCGGCGCATCTCATACATCAGGGTGACCAGAATCCGGCAGCCGGAGGAGCCAACGGGATGGCCCAGGGCCACAGCGCCGCCGTTGACATTGATGATATCCATCTTGTCCTCCCAGCCCAGCTGCTTGATGCAGCCCAGGGATTGGGCGGCAAAGGCCTCGTTCAGCTCGATGAGCTGGATATCGTCCATGGTCAGGCCGGCGTTCTTCAGCGCCTTGGGCACCGCGTAAACGGGGCCAAGGCCCATGGTGCGGGGATCGCAGCCAGCAGTGCCCATGCCGATGATCTTGCAGATGGGCTTTAGGCCCAGCTGAGCGGCCAGCTCCTCGGTCATCATCAGGACGGCGGAAGCACCGTCGTTGCGGCCGGAGGAGGACGCGGCGGTAACTGTGCCGGTCAGCTCGCTGGTGTTCCAGATACGGCCCTGCTCGTCATGGGTAATGTTGAAGCAGGGCTTCAGCTTTGCCATCTTCTCGGCACTGGTGTCCCGCTTGGGGAACTCGTCGGTGTCAAACACAATGGGGGGCTTCTTCTTGCCCTGGGGCACCACCACAGGGACAATCTCCTCCTTGAAGCGGCCGGCGTCGATGGCGGCAATGGCCTTGCGCTGGGACTCCAGGGAGAAGGCGTCCTGCTCCTCCCGGGTGATGCCCAGGGTCTCGGCAATATTTTCGGCGGTGGCACCCATGTTATAGCGGCCGTATATCTCCTGGGGCTGAGAGCGGAACTGGCCCTCGGTGACGGCATCCACAAACTCCACATTGCCGGTGCCCACGCCCCAGCGGGCATTGCGGACATAGAACACGGCATTGGACATGGACTCGGTACCGCCGGCCAGAACGCAGTCAGACAGGCCGGTCATAATCTGCATGGCGCCGTTCTGAACAGCGGTCATAGCGGAAGCGCACTGCCGCATGACGGTGTGAGCAGAGGCGGAGGCGGGAATGCCCACCTTCAGGGCGGCCATGCGGGCAATATTCGGCTCGTCAGAGGTCTGACGGCACTGGCCCATGATGACCTCGTCGATGACGGCGGGATCCACCTTGCTGCGATCTAAGATGCCCTGCATGACAACGCAGGCCAGATCATAGGCGGACATGGGCTTTAATGCACCGCCGAACTTGCCTACGGCGGTGCGGCACCCTTCAACAATAACAACATTTCTGGTTTCCACAGGATGAAACGCTTCCTTTCCTTGATGTCACAATTTAAAACCGGTTTTCATATTAAAACTTATTAAAACGGTTTAAAACCGGATAATTTGCGCGTGCACAGCACGCGGGATTCTTGATTAAATCTTTTAATCAAGAATCAGTATCAGATAAACAATAGGCTCACAGCCCCGCTTCCGCGGGGCTGCTTTCAGGGTGTTCAGGCCTGCTCCAGGTAAGTAATGCCCACATAGTGGTCATGGTCGGTACGCTCACCGGAATAGACCACAGGCTTGAAGCCGGGATAGGTAATCTCCACCGTCCAGGACTTGCCCCTGGGCAGATCCTCGAACTCGTAATCGCCGGCCCAGTTGGTCTCGGTCTCAAAGGTGGTTCCGCATTCCTCGCAGGTGATCTTCACCTTGGCGCCGATGCAGACCTCCTCCAGCTCCTTGGGATAGGCAACGGTGCCAGCCAGGAAGGTGGAGGGGATATTCAGGTGAACCACGCTGGAGCCTGCGTTGCCCAGGCACTCCAGCTGAGTGACCTTGTTGGCGGCGATCAGCTTGGAAATCTCGCTGTCGGGATCGGCCAGGTCGCCAAAGACCAGAGCCTGGTTGGGACATGCCTCCACGCAGCGGGGCTCAAAGCCGGGATAATCGGGATCATCCAGCAGCTCTGCGCACATGGTACACTTCTGGGGGATCTGTTCCTCCTCGTTCCAGTACACGGCGCCCACGGGACAGGCCTCTACAATCTGCTTCTGGCCCTTGGACTTCTCCGGGTCAATGATAACAATGCCATCGGGACGCTTGTAGACAGCGCCGTCCTTGGCAGCTGCCATGCAGGCGGGGTTATCACAGTGAGAACAGGGGGTAGGAACGGTAGCAGTCTTGATACGGCGCTCGTTGTCACCGCGCTCCCATTCCACAATATTCATCCAATACTGTCCCAGCTCAGGCTGAGACTTTGTCAACGCGGAATCCCAGCCGCAATGCTCGTCCTTGCAGGCCATAAAGCAGGCATAGCAGGCCATGCAGCGGGCAGAGTTGATGGCAATGCCGGGCTTCTTCATCGGTTTCTTCATCATAATTACATGCCCTCCTTACTGTTCGTTCTCGCCCCAGAGCAGGTCCGCCTGGGCAGAGGTGCGAATGGGGCGTTCGGTCTCCAGCTGCTGCTTGTCAACAGCGTCCAGAATGTGCTCGAAGCCCTGGCCATAGTTGGGATCGGGTTCGCTCTTCTCGATATCAATGTTGCAGCTGTACGGAGCCATGGCGGGAACATAGTCACCGATCAGGCGGCCGGGGGTCAGCACGTTGATACTTCCGCCCTTATCCCAGCTCTTATAGACGCCATACTCAATGGGGTTATAGATGCCGGAGGAGGTATATGCGTGAATGGTCTCGGGATTCAGACGGTAGGTCACCCGGGCCACCATCAGGCAGCTGCCGCGGTCATTGAATATACGGACAACGTCGCCATCCTTGATGCCCTTCATCTCCGCCACCTTGTGGTTAATGTGGCAGACCAGATAGGGATTGCCGTTGATGATTACACGGTTCTTGGGAATCTCCCACAGCCACTTGGCATGCTGCTGATAGTGGGTATGATAGTCGAACCGGGGATGGGGAGAGATCAGACCATAGGGGTACTTATCCGCAGACAGGGACTTGAAGCCCTCCCAGGAGTCCTGATACTGCGGAATTGGACGGCGGGCCTCATCATCGGGCACCCAATAGGTGATGGACTCGGAGACAAACTCAAACTTGCCGGAGAAGGTGCCCAGCCTGCATTCCTCCTGGAACACCTTATGGTTCATAGTGTCGCAGGGGCGGTTCTCCGCGAACCACTGGAAGCCGGGATAGCGGTCCCAATTCTCATAGAGGCCGGTCTTGGGATCCTTGTTCTCCTCCTTATAGGAGACAGGCGGGATGTAATAGCCCTTTTTCTTGAAGTCCTCCCAGGAGAT
>CAZVVH010000061.1:0-10313 GCA_964630475.1 uncultured Oscillospiraceae bacterium
CGACACCGACGTGCCCGCAGGCGACATGGGCGTGGGAGGCCGGGAGATCGGCTACCTGTTCGGCCAGTATAAGAAGCTGACCAACTCCTGGACCGGCGTTCTGACCGGCAAGGGCCTGTCCTATGGCGGCTCCCTGGCCCGCACCGAGGCCACCGGCTATGGCCTGTGCTATTTTGCGGCAGCCCAGATGGCGGACAACGGCCAGTCCTTCCAGGGGAAGCGGGTCATTGTCTCCGGCTCCGGCAACGTGGCTACCTATGCAAACCAGAAGGCCGCCCAGCTGGGCGGCAAGGTCATCGCCATGTCCGACTCCAACGGCTATATTGTGGACGAGAACGGCATTGACTTCAGGATCATCCAGGAGATCAAGGAGAAGAAGAGAGCGCGGATCAAGACCTATCTGGACTACGTGCCCACCGCCGCCTATGTGGAAGGCAGCGAGGGCATCTGGACGGTTCCCTGCGACATCGCCCTGCCCTGCGCGAAGGAGAACGAGCTGAATGAGGAGAGCGCACGCGCTCTGATTGCCAACGGCTGCATCGGCATCTTTGAGGGTGCCAATATGCCCTGCACCCCGGAGGCCATTACAGCCATCAAGGGCGCCGGCCTGATGTTCTCCCCCGCCAAGGCCTCCAACGCCTGCGGTGTGCTGTGCTCCGGTCTGGAGATGAGCCAGAACTCCGAGCGCCTGTCCTGGAGCTTCGAAGAGGTGGACAGCAAGATGAAGGGCCTGATGGAGGGCATCTATGCCACCTGCGCCGCCACGGCTGAAACGTACGGCATGAAGGGGGACATTCAGGCTGGCGCCAATATTGCCGGCTTCCTGAAGGTGGCTGACGCCATGCTGGCCCAGGGGATCTGCTGATACTGTTTCCCGATGAAATCGGTTTATCGGGAAGTCCGTATGCTGTGCATGGATATCCCTAAAGCGGCAAAGCCGCCAATGGCTGCCGCATCATGTTGGACTTGACAGAAGCCTTTTGACTGCTATAAGCATTTATATATTGAGCTAAAACCCGCGCTCCGGCCATTTGACCGGAGCGCGGGTTTAAAGCTTTTTCAGCAAAAACAGAGTAAAACCTCCCGGATTCTGAATAAATCTGTCGCAGGTGGGAGATTTTCCTTGACTATGGCGGCTAGGGCAATTATAATGATAACGAAGTATATCCTTCAATGTACGTAGCTTTTTGTAGAAAAGGAGAGAATTACATATGAAGCGAAAACTGTTATCCCTGCTTCTGGCTCTGACCATGATCCTTTCCCTGGTGACAGTCGGTGCCAGCGCGGAGACCACGGGCACCTATGGTGACCTGACTTACTCGATCACGGATGGAGCGGTTACCATCACCGAATGCGATCCCTCCGCCAGCGGCAATCTGACCATCCCCAGCACCATTGGCGGGTATCCCGTGACCAGCATTGGCGACCAGGCATTTTATGGGACCAGCCTGGAGAGCGTTACCATTCCGGAGGGCGTCACCAGCATCGGCTATGGAGCCTTCTGGAATTGCTGGTATCTGAATGAAGTGGACCTGCCGGACAGCCTGACTGAGCTGGGGAATCGCGCTTTCTATGATTGCAGCGGACTGACTTCCATTGTGCTTCCGGAGGGACTGAAGGTCCTGGGCGAGTACGCATTTTATGGCTGCAACGGGTTGGAGAGCATCAACATCCCGGCCAGCATCACCCGCATCAGCTACGGTGCTTTCTGTGCGTGCTCCAGCCTGAAGGAAGTGGTGATTCCTGAGGGTGTAACCTACATTGGCACCTATGCTTTTAATTCCTGCTACAGGCTGGAGCGCGTCAGCTTTCCGGAATCCCTGACCTACATCGATTCGCATGCCTTTAGCAACTGCCAGAGGCTGGAGCAGGTTACCATTCCGAAGAAGGTCATGAACATCGGTTGGAATGTGTTTTCGCATTGCGTCGGTCTGTCCACCATCATTTTTGAGGGAAGTGCGCCGGTTTACGATTATATCGATGAGGGTGCCACTTTTCAGAGTGTCTTTGAGGGTGTGACCGCGACTGCTTATTATCCCGCCGGGGACGCCACCTGGACTGAGGATGTCTTTGAGGGCGCCGGCTACGGCAGCAATGTGACCTGGATTCCCTATCAGGATCTCAGCGAGATTCCGGAAGAACGCGGCTATCGAATTGAATTCTATGCGCCCGAAGAGCTTGTGGCGATCAACAGATATACCAGTGATGAGATCGGCGTCTCTTTACCGGACAGTAATGAGGCCGGATGGTACTTTGAGGTGTGGGTGACCGATGTTTCTGACGGAAGTGCTCCCAGCTTTAAAGTGGGTTCGAATGCCTACGCAGTGCCTACTGACGAGAATGTAATGACCGAGGGGCTGTACGATTATATTGACAGCTGCCTGAAGGATTATGTGGATGACCCGGACTATGAGTATGAGATTAAAGCAGTCACGTCTCCCGAGGTGTATGATTATACAGAGGGCTTCACCCTGCTCCGGGATGGGAAGCCGGTGACGGATACCACAACCGACTTCTATTTCACAACGGATTATGTCAGTACCATGTTTTACATGGAGATGACCGTGGGTGAGTCCTGCACCCTGGAACTTCAGAATTCGAGTGGGGAAATGTTGTCTCTTAATGCTTCTTATAACTTTACCGCAGGCCCCAATGGGAACGTAACAGTAAGCGGATCCACTGTTACCGCAAAGGACATCGTGAACAACTATGGCGAGACGATCTGCCTTGCCGAGACCGATGATGACGGGATGAGCATCGGTCATACTTATGTAGACATTGTGGTCAGAAGAGCGGAAAGCCCTGACGAGCCGGTGGATGTGACGGAGCTTTTCACCGACGTGTCCGCGAAGGACTGGTTTGCTCCCTACGTTCAGCAGGCCTATGACAAGGGCCTGATGACCGGCACCGGCACCAACACCTTTGAGCCGAATACCACCACCACCCGTGCCATGTTTGTTCAGAGCCTGTATGCCTACGTCGGGAAGCCCAGCGTAGAGATGACATCCAAATTCAAAGACGTAAAGGCGGACGCCTGGTATGCCGAAGCGGTTTCCTGGGCTGTAGCAAATAATATCACCAGCGGCACCTCTGAAAACACCTTCGCTCCCGATATGGCAGTGACCCGCGAGCAGATTGCCCTGTTCCTGTATGCATACGCGGGCCGTCCGGCCGTCAGCGGAGAGCTGAAGGGCTTTAAGGATGCGGCAAACGTCCATGACTATGCAGTGAAAGCGGTCCTGTGGTGCACGCAGAATGGCATCATCAGCGGCTCCGGCAATTCGGATGGCTCCAAGTCCCTGAATCCCCGGGACAATGCGAAGCGCTCCGAGGTTGCCACCATGCTGGTGGGCTTCACCAAGTTCATGGAAAACCAGTAATCTCATAAGGTATTTTGTGGCCGCTGCAACCGCAGCGGCCACTTTATCTTGCAATTCCCCTTGGCGGAATTTATAATGGAGGACAGTATAGAGAGAGGAACCGGCTGCTTATGCGAATGAACATGGCCCCGATGGAGGGCGTGACAAATTATGTTTACCGCTGGGCCTTTGCCCAGGTTTACAGCGGCATTGACCGCTATTTTACCCCATTCATTTCCCCAAACCAGAATTACAGCTTCACCGGCAAGGAGTGGAACGAGGTGGATCCGGCCCATAACGAGGGCATGGCGGTGGTTCCCCAGCTGTTGACCAACAAGGCGGAGCATTTCCTCTGGGCCTGTTCCGAGCTGAAGAAGCTGGGCTATGAGGAGGTCAACCTGAATCTGGGCTGCCCCTCCGGCACCGTGGTGGCAAAGAAAAAGGGCAGCGGCTTTTTGACCATGCCCAAGGAGTTGGACTGCTTCTTTGAGGAAGTGTTTTCCCGGGCGGAGGTAAAGGTGTCGGTAAAGAGCCGGCTGGGCAAGCTGAATCCGGAGGAGTTTGAGGTGATTCTGGAAATCTACAACAAATATCCCATCTCCGAGCTGATCCTCCACCCCCGGGTGCAGAAGGAGTTCTATCGGGGACACGCACGCCGGGAGTGGTTTGATTATGCGGCGGAGCAGACCGAGCTGCCCCTGTGTTATAACGGAGACCTGTTTACCCCGGGGGACGTCCGGACGGTCCGGGAGGCATACCCCCAGCTCAGCGGAGTCATGCTGGGCAGGGGACTGGTGGCCAACCCGGCCCTGGCCATGGAGGCTGGAGGGAGGGGACCCCGGGAGCTTCAAAAGCTGAAAGAGTTCCATGATATCCTGTATCAGCGCTTCTGTCAGGTGCTCTCCGGGCAGCGACCGGTGCTGTGTCGGATGAAGGAGATCTGGGTCTATATGATAGCCCCCTTCACCAATGGGGATCGGTACTTAAAGGCGATGCGGAAGGCAGAGCGGCTGCAGGACTATGAAGCGGTGGTGGAGCTGCTGTTCCGCAATGAGCGGCTGATTCCGGAGGTCGGATTTAGCCCGAAAGAATAGCGGTCCGCGCCGTTCTCCGTTTTTATTTCTGAGGAAAGCTCAAAAATAATTTACCATTTCATAGGAAAACCGGATATACTGTGATATATTGAAAGTGTAACGGCCGGGCAATGACATCGGATGAAATATGGCGCCCATAACAAACCTGTTAACCTATGGAGGATTTACTATGATTATACGTTTTAATGGAAGGGGCTTTTCCTTTGGCGGAGACAATCCCTTTGAGCACCGGGGTTCCAGCGAGGATTACCAGGAGCAGGCCGGCAAGGGCCCGGGGCGGAAGAAAGCCGGGAAGCCCCGCTCGGCGGTGAAGAGCACCCTGTTGAGTCTGCTGGTGACGGTGATTTTCGCAGCCGTTTATTTCTATACGGCGCTGCCTGCGATCAATCCCCACGCCCAGGAGTTTTGGGGTTCTCTGATTCTTCTCTGCGTGGTTTTCAGCGTTTGCCGTCTAGTCTTTGGGGGCCTGCGGCTGGGAAGCGGGGACGTGGGCCGGACGGTGAAGAAAACGTGCCGGCTTCCCCTCATCCTGGTTCTGGGCTGTGCGGCGGTCATGCTGATCGGCTCCCTGGTGGGCTGGGTGCTGTTCCGGGCGGACGCCTATTCCAAGCTGCTGCCCATCAGCACCGGCGACTTTGCGGAGGAGGTGACGGAGATCAGCTGGGATCAGATTCCCATGCTGGATTCCGATTCCGCCAACACCCTGGCCAACCGCAAGCTGGGCGAGCTGGCAGATCTGGTCAGCCAGTTTGAGGTGGATTCGTCCTCAGCCCAGATCAACTATCAGAACGCCCCGGTGCGGGTGACTTACCTGAACTATGGCGACATCATCAAGTGGTGGAAGAACCAGAGCAGCGGTATTCCTGCCTATATTGTGACGGACATGAGAACCCAGACGGTGTCCGTGGTGCGGCTGGAGAGCGGGATCAAGTATTCCCCCTCTGAGGTGTTCAACCACAATATTTACCGGCATCTGCGGTTTATGTATCCCACCGCCATCTTCGGCGATGTGAATTTTGAGATCGACGAATCCGGCGTGCCCTACTGGGTGGCCTCTGTGGAGAAAAAGACCATCGGGCTTTTCAACGGCACCGATATCAAGGGCGCAGTGCTGGTCAACGCAGTCACAGGGGAGGGGATCTACTACGATGTGGCGGATGTTCCCACCTGGGTGGACCGGGTCTATGACGCGGATCTGGTTATGACCCAGTATGATTACTATGGGCAGTATCACAACGGCTTCTGGAACTCCATCTTTGGCCAGACCGATTGCACCGTGACCACCGAAGGCTATAACTATATTGCCATGGATGACGACGTGTGGCTTTACACTGGCGTCACCTCCGTGGGCGGGGATGAATCCAATATCGGCTTCATTCTGGTGAACCAGAGGACCAAGGAGGCCCGGTATTACTCCTGCGCAGGCGCCAATGAGTATTCCGGCATGGATTCCGCTGAGGGCGCTGTCCAGCAGTATAGCTACCGTGCCACCTTCCCGCTGCTGCTGAACATTGACGGAGAGCCAACCTACTTTATGGCGCTGAAGGATGCCAGCCAGCTGGTGAAGATGTATGCCATGGTCAACGTCCAGGAGTATCAGATCGTGGCCACCGGCACCAGCGTGGAGAACTGCCTGGAGAACTATCAGAGCCTGCTGGCTCAGAACGGTGTGATCTCCGCCGAGGACGTGACTCCCATCATGGAGCAGGAAACCGCTACCGGCACCATTGAGGAAATCCGTTCCGCTGTCATGGAGGGAAATACCACCTTCTTCATCAAGCTGATCGGTGAGGACTGCTATTACACGATCACGGCGGTACAGGCTCCCACGGCGGTAATTTTGGACGTGGGCGACCGGGTGACCATCACCTACACCCCGGCGGAGGACAGCCAGCTCCTTGTGGCGTCCGCTGTCGAATAATCCCCGTTTGATCCCTGAGAAGAAAAAACGGACGGATAATAAGCCGCTGCGGATATATCGTTTTCCGCGGCGGCTCACTACTATTTAGAGAGGGGAAATTCCTCATTCCTTTAATCACAGATATCCACCCGTTTGGTTCCCACGCAGCGCCCGGTGTCGGAATCCACCGTGAAGAGGACGGAGCATAGCTTGCAGGGACCGCCTGCGGGCTGATAGCGGCGGGGGAGGCCCCCTAAAAACAGATTGATGGAGCTGTCCACCTGAATGCCCAGGACGGAGATCTTGGGGCCGGTCATGCCCAGGTCGGTGCAGTAGCCCGTGCCCTTGGGCAGGACAGAGTTGTCCGCTGTGGGGACATGGGTGTGGGTGCCCCAAATGGCGGAGACCCGGCCATCCAGGTAGTAGCCGAAGGCCAGCTTTTCGCTGGAGGCTTCGGCATGGAAGTCCACCAGGATAATGTCGGCCTTCATGTCATTCAAAATCCGGTCCGCCCGGGTAAAGGGGTTTTCCAGGTTGGAGTCCAGCTCATAGCGGCCCATCAGGTTGATGACCCCAATGCGCAGGCCTTGGGGACCATCAAAGACGGCGTATCCCCGTCCGGGCAGGTTGGAGGCGTAGTTGTCCGGGCGGAGAATATAGGGGCTGCTGTCCAGATAGTCCGTGATCTGCAGCTTATTCCAGGTGTGATTGCCCAGGGTGATCACATCTGCGCCGGCGTCAAAGATTTGATCCGCATGGCGGGGGAGCAGGCCCACGCCGGCGGCGTTTTCTCCGTTGACCACGGTGAAATCCGCGCCATAGGTCTTTTTCAGGGAGCGAAGGTGCCGGTTCAGATAGTCCACACCGGTCTCGCCCACCACATCTCCCACAGCCAGAATATTGAAAAGCATAGAGTTCCTCCGATTTCTCATTAATTCATGGATAGAAAGTAAGCTTATTATATGCCAAATGGAAGAATTGCGCAAGAGAAGTCCGCTTGCACTTCGGGAGAAATTCAAGTATACTATTATGAGAACGAATGGATAGAAAGGGGCAGGTGGAAATGATTGTTTCCTATATTCTGCTGATCCTGGCCGCTGCCAGCCTGGTGGGCATCGGGATCTGCGCCTGGTACGGCATGAAGGCCGCCAAGGCGGAGGAGCCGGATGTGGAAACACTGCGCAAGTGGACGAGGGGCGTGATCATCAGCGGCGTCTGCATGCTGGTGTTCGGCGGCGCCTATGTTCTGCTGAACGGACTGGGAGTGTTTCACTGATGGCGGTCTGGAAGTGGGTAAACCTGGTTGCCTCCGGGGTGATTGTGGTGCTGGCAGTTATCACCATTTTCCAGTTTTCCCGACTGGTCTGGCAGAAAAAAACGGAGGAGAACATTGCTCGCTTTAAGCATCTGGCCATCCGGTTCGGGGTGCTGGCGGTGCTCTGTATTCTGCTGCAAATTGCAAATTACTACATTCGGTATCGCTTTTTTATGGGTATGCTGTAAGAAAAGGAGAAACTGGCATGGAACATCGAAAGAAGGTCAGCGTGGGAGAGCACTGTGAGTGCGTGGTGGTCCACGAGGACGTGGTGGAACAGGTGAAGAAGGAATTGCCCGAGGATGAGACCCTCTATGATCTGGCGGAGCTGTTCCGTGTCTTTGCGGACTCCACCCGGATCAAGATCCTCTATGCCCTGTTTGAGGCGGAGCTGTGCGTCTGCGATCTGTCCCGGCTGACCGGGATGAGCCAGTCTGCGGTTTCCCACCAGCTGCGCACCCTGAAGGACAGCAAGCTGGTGAAGTTCCGCCGGGAGGGCAAGACGGTCTACTATTCCCTGGCGGATCAGCATGTCAGAACCCTGATCGGCAATGGTATGGAACACCTGATGGAGTGAGAGAGCATGGAATTATTGAAAAATAGAGCGAAGGTGCTGCTCTGGCAACTGCCTGAGTTGGATGCCAAGGGTCACGCCATCCGCTGCTACTTAGGGGAGCACGGCATTGCCGTGGTGAATGTCAATCCCATGGACAGCGGGCGAACCCTGGCCGCCATTCTGGGCGTGGGAAAGGGAAATATGGGAAAGGCAGAGCCGCTGCCCAAGGAGCCGGTGCTGATTATGTACGGCCTTGGTGAGGAGCAGCTGAATGAATTTTTGGATTTCCTCCGCAAGCAGGCTCCCGTGGCACTGAAGGCAGTGGCCACAGCGCACAACCTGAAATGGACGCTGGGTTACCTGACCAAGCAGCTGATGGCCGAGCGGGCCTACTACGCCAGCAAAAAATAAAAGAGCGGCGGCAAGGCGCTTTCAAATGCCTTGCCGCCGTTGCATGTTATATCACTTGTCCTATCACTTGTCCAAGTCCTTGCCGGTGATATACTTGTTCAGAGGCTTGTAAAGCACTGCGAAGATTACCAGGCAGAGAACCATATCAATGGCCACATAGCTGCCATTGTAGGCCGCAGAGTAGATGTAAGGGTTGGTGTAGAGCTGATTGAACAGCTCCACCGGCTCGTAGATGCGGTAGATGGTGACACCGCTGATAAAGTGGAAGATGAAGCGGCAGATACAGCCCAGTACCGTTCCGATGAAGATGCCGCCCTTTGCCTTCCGGAAGAAGCCGGCCACACCCAGCACGGCAAAAGCCAGCAAATAGTCCAGCAGCATGGACCAGGGACCCCAGGCGTAGGCGCCGTCGAAGATCAGCTGCAGCAGGCCGTAGGCAAAGGAGGCTAGGAAACCATCCTTCCAGCCCCAGCGGATGCAGTACAGGAAGATGGGGAGCATACCGATGCAGATGCTGCCGCCCTGGGGCAGCTCGAAGAGCTTGATGTAGCTCAGTGCGGTGGCTAAAGCCACCATAATTGCGCCCTCCGTCAGGGCACGGGTTTTTGTGCGTCTCATAAGATTACCTCCTAAAAAATAAATCACCGTATGGAAATGCCATACGGTGATAAGAGTACAAATGATCAGATCTGTGCTTCCTACGCCGGCATTACCCGGATCAGGTACAAGGCGGCACGAAGCAGCATTTCATGCTCCGATCTCAGCCGGGGTAAGCCCCCAGCGCCCCTGCGCTTACTGTCCTATGGAATTGTGGAGTAATTATAGCAGGAGAAGGACCCCTTGTCAATTCCTGCCGGTGAATTTTTTCGGGCGAAACAGGTAAATGGAGCCGTGGGCGTCCAGACAGCGGTAATCCGAGCTTTGGGTGGCCTCAGCCCCCCTGTGCCCGGAAGCGGGCGGGCCGGATTCCCTCCATGGAGGTTTTGCCGATGCGCCAGTCCTCCCAGCGGGCACGCAACGCATACAGCCGCCTCCAAAAATTTTGCTTTTCTGCCTTGTGGTTGTTGGGCTTCATTTTCACTCCTCCGTTCTATTGCGGCGCCAAGGGACAGTTTACTATAAAAAAAGGAAAGAAAAGGCGATGGCGTAAAAAAAAGCTTGTTTTTTTCGGAATGATCCTGTATAATAAACCTGTTAATACGCCGGTGTGTTGGAATTGGTAGACGAGGTGGACTCAAAATCCATTGCCAGCGATGGCGTGCGGGTTCGAGTCCCGCCACCGGCACCATGACGAGTGTTCTTACAGCATTTGAAATGTTGTAGAACACTCGCTTTTTTTCTATAGCGATTTGGCAAGGTGCGTAGTTTACGACTACGCCCTTTCTTGTATTTACGGATACCTCGGGCACCGGTAGCGGGAACACTTTGGGAATGAAGATCGCACCCACACAGTTGTAATGGATGGTGAGATGCTGGACCCATTCGCCGTCGATCTTCTCTGCCTGGTGACCTCTATGCGGTCAATCAGTTCGTTCAGCATACGGGGTGTTAATTGCTTTGCCCTGGTGTATTTGTGGACGGTGGAAATGAACATATCCGCGGTCTCGGCTTTACTGCTCAATTTATCCATTTCAGCGCGGAGGGTCTTTATTCTTTCGGATATCTCCTTTTGTTCTTC
>CAZVVH010000062.1:0-521 GCA_964630475.1 uncultured Oscillospiraceae bacterium
GAGAACATAGTTATCACATTAAAACCGGGCAGTTTTTAGAGGTGGCCTTAAGATATTCCAGATCGAATTCTTCCTTGGCCAAAGGGGTTGCAACAATCAGCGACAGAGTGTCAAGCGCAACTACCATGCGATCAAAGCTCGGGCTTAGCTTATCATTTGGGAGCAACGTAAATCCGAGATCTATTTCTTCTTCACTGAGCAAGTATATCAGATTAGAACTATTTCGTACAGACAATGAACATTCCACTTCCTGAAACAGCTTCCGAAACCGAAATGTCGTCTTTGCAATCAGAGAACGGTCAACAACCTGTTCATATCCGATGCGGATTTTTCCCCCAATCCCAATGCCATTGGCAACGTCCTGTACAAGTTTCTTCGTTCCATTTACACGGTTCATTATAAATCTGGCTTCCTGCAGCAATGCAATTCCCGCATTAGTCAGCTTCACGGATCGGCGGTTTCGAATAAACAGTTTCACTCCAAGATTCTTTTCCAGCTCAGTAATTTGCTGACTAAGGAGC
>CAZVVH010000062.1:531-10241 GCA_964630475.1 uncultured Oscillospiraceae bacterium
TTGGCTAACAAAGAGCATCTCAGCCGCTCTGCTGAAGTTTAGCTGTTCTGCAACGGCAATGAAATACTCAAGCTGTCTCAGTTCCACTTCAGTTTCCTCCATATTAAACGCTGCTACATGGACTACCATTTAACTGTGCCCCCATTTATAGCCTTCCAAACATTTACGATAGCGGTAAGACTAATCGCCACAATTATTCGTGTCTATTTTATTTGTTTCCGCCCGTAGAGTCAAGCTTCCTGAACACCTCAGTATTTCCTTCCTTGTAAGGCTGCTTAGTCTGCTCCAGCGCCTTTTTCTTTGCTTTGTCCCCAGTTTGCATTGGACAGAGATTCCAGCCCAGACATACGTTCACGCAGATCATCCACTCTGATTTCCTCCAATCGGCTGCAAACAGCCTCATGATCCAATGGCGGCAAACCTAGCATCCGGCGCGCTTCAGCAGGAGCAGCAGGCTCATTGCCAAAAGCACGAATTGCAGCCGCTGCGCGCTCCACTAACATCATATTGGTGGCCATAATCTTTTTCCCGTCGTCACTGTAGCCATAGACAACATTATCTTCCATGCCCACACGAATATTTCCGCCTTTGGCCAATGCTGCAAACATGACAGGTAAATGGCCTCTTCCGATTCCAAATGCGGACCAGGTGCATTCTTTTGGCAGTACACCTCTTGCCTGCATCTTCTCCATCTCTCCGACCAGCATATACAGCGCTTCAGGGGAGGCTTCCATCCCGCCAACAACCCCCAGACAGAACTGGAAATGGATCGGCGCCTGCAAATAGCCCTGCTTCCAATATGCACTGACTGCACGGAGCATGCCCATGTCAAAGATTTCCACTTCAGGCTTGATGCCCTTTTCCTGGAATAGCTTGCCGCTATGCATCAGGAACTTTTGACTATTGCAGAACATGCCGCCTGGGACTCCCCAGTTAAATGTGCCCGCGTCAAAAGTACCCATTTCAATACCGGGAACAATTTCATGATGCAATACGCGAATAGCATTGCCATAGGGACTATCATGCGCGACACGGCTGTCTCCGGAAGAGGTACAATTGATGATGATATCGCAATCCTTATAGGCACGAATTGCTTTGATCGTTTGATAAAATTTAACAGGATCCATTACACCGGCGCCAGTGTCATCCCGCATATGCAAATGTGCAACAGAGGCGCCCAGCTTCCAACACGCATAAACCTGCTCTGCAATGACTTCCGGCTTTTCCGGAATATTGTAGCCCGCAGGAGTAACCGCACCTGTCACAGCAGCAGTTATAATTGTTTTCTTCATGCCTTTTCTCCTTATATCTTCCCGTGCAGTTTCAGCAGCGTCAGCAGGACTTCGTCACGAAACGCCGCAATTTCTTCTCTGGTATGGCCAATTGTATCGGACAGCTCGAATTTTTCCGCTTCAACTCCTTCATCCACCAGGTCAAACCAGCTCGCCGGAATTTCTGTCATGGTACTCAAGTCCCGGAAAATCCGTTCGCTGGCAGGCTGAAAGGCCTCGTTAAAGGCTCTGGCCCCATCCGGAGAGGCAAGTTCTCCGATCAGGCCCTGGCCAATTGCCGCCCAACGCAGACCCGGACCATAGGTCAATGCCCGGTCTGCATCTGCCACAGAACATACTCCCTCGGTAACAAGGGCGATAACCTCACGAAGGACGGCATGCTGGAAGCGGTTTGCAATAAAACCTACCTTTTCCTTGTTCAGCACCACAGGCTCCTTGTCCATGCTGCGGTAGAACTGCACCGCCCGTTTGATCGTGTCACGGCTCGTTTTCTCTCCTCGGGTGATCTCCACCAGGGGGATCAGGTGGGGAGGATTGAAAGGATGTGCCCCGATATAGCGCTCCGGGTGGATGGATTCTGCTGTAATATCAGAAATTCGCAGTCCGGAAGTAGAGGAGGCAGCAACGCAGCCCTCGGGTGCATACTCATCTATCAGTTTGACGATGCTCTTTTTCAATTCCAGCTTTTCCGGCGCCGATTCCTGAACGAAATCTGCTCCAGCCAACGCCCTTTCCACATCTGTGGTATAAGAAATACGTGCCAGAACACAGGGAATTTCCTCGGCATATAGATAGTCTTTGTCAGCCAAGTCCTGTAAAAAGCCCTTAATCTGTTGCCCGGCATTCTGCAGAAAGCGATCCTCAATATCATAGACGGTCACATTGCAGCCCTTTAAGGCAAAATTCGTTGCCCAGCTGGTACCGATAACACCCGAGGCATAGCAAACAACTTTTTTTACCATGCTTTCCTCCTTACCGATTCTCAGTTTGGGTGATATCTTCGCCGGTTCTGCCTATGCAGGTATCCTTTTCAAAGATTGACAGAATCATAGCAATCACGCACAGCGCCAGGGACAGGAGGTGCGTACCAGTATAGCCGCCCAGCAGAGTGGACCCAATACTGACAGGTATTGTTTTCATGTAAAGCTTCCTCCTTTTATTTATGTATAAAATATCCCCCCTCCCCCTGGTTTTAAACCAAGAAGAGGGAGGATTATTCCAATCAATCAGTTATAAGGGACCCAGCATTCCATCAGTTCCTTCACCGGGAACTTAGAGAGCACTTCGAAGCCGTCTTCCTTGACCAGAACCATTTCCTCCAGGCGGACACCGTGGTCGCCGCCCTTTTTGCCGGTCCAGGTCTCCAGGCAGATGACCATGTTTTTCTGGAGCGGAGTAGGCTCAACGCCCAAGGAACGGTTTACGCAGGAGAGGAACGGACGGTCATGCAGGGTCAAGCCGATACCATGGCCGGTTGCCAACGGTGCAACCTCACCCCAGCTGTCATAACCCCAGTACTTGGGAGAATCCGGCCATGCATCCATCAGCTCCAGATCGGTGACACCAGCTTTGACCTTGTTAACGGCACTATACAGCATATCACGGCACTCTGCGTAGGTATCCTTTTGCTCCTGTGTGGCCTTACCGCAGCAGAAGGTCCGGTAGATACAAGTACGATAGCCCAGGAAAGCATCGCCGTCCACGTCCACATAGACCAGGTCGCCCGGACGGATCATGCGATCTCCAAAGCTCAGGCCGTAGGGGTTGGTGTTGGGGCCAGACATACAAACTAGATCCTCAGTGTGATCGCAGCCCTCTTCATACAGCGCGGCAATACCGGCGGCAACCAATTCACACTCCTTTACACCGGGACGAATGGCAGCGGCCACAGCTGCATGGGCTTTTTCCGCGTTGGCGCAGGCAATTCTCATGATGTTCAGCTCGTCCTCGCTCTTGATCATCCGTGCCCAGTCCATAATGGGCTTGCCGTGGATGATCTTGATCCCCTTGCGCTCAAAGGCCTGACCGAACAGCATCTGCAAATCGGTGCCGTCCACAGCCAAGGTCTCGTTGGACAGGCCATAGTCGGACATCAAGCCTGCTACCCAGTTGATGTAGTTATTCAGCACGACATCATAGGAATCCACAGCGGTCTGCTTGTACCACCCCAGCAGGGCGTGGATGCGGCCCTCCATCCAGGGCATCCGGGGAATGTAACGGGCCGGCAGGTCGCCAATGACCAGATGAGGCTCTCCGTTCACCGGGAAAAAGACACACTGGCCTTCTGCTGCGCGCATGGGCGTAGTCACATAGAACCCGGTGATATAGCGGATGTTGTCCGGATCAAAGGTCAGGATGGCGCCAACACCAGCTTTTTTCATCTGTTCGCGGGTGCGCTCCTTGCGGTAGTTGCGCAAACGATTCATATCGACGCGCTCTTCATAATCAACATTATACTTTCCAAATGGCATAATCGTTTCCTCCTGTATATAGATGTAGAATTTTGCTACATAGCAAACCGATTCATTTGCGGCCATACTCCCCGGAAGGTGACGGAGCCTTGCTTGCCCTGACACCTGCCTTTTGGAGGGATTATTATGGCATTGTGGGCATGGTATCTGCTCCACAAAGAGCCTGGCAGGTTTATCAGCGCTGGATCGTCACCTGAACGCTGTCACGATAGCTGGCATATTCCTCCGGCAGGATATCAAGGCCCAGCCATTCTTCCTTAACCCGGAGAAGATAAATCATGTCCTCAAGACCCTCTTCTCCATTGAGATTTTCCGCAAAGTTCAGGCACAGTGCGGCAGCAGACTGCTCCATGGCCTGTCCAATATAGGCAGCATCTTCCTCCGAAGCTTCAACCCAAGACGTTGCCTGCGACTTCAACTCTTCCTGATAAACTTCGCCATTTTCCAGCGCCCACGCTTGGGCCGCTGCAACGCCCTCTTTGATCCAGCCCTGCTGCTCTTCCGTCAGAGAGTCATAGACATCCGCATTCATAAAGAATGTCAGTGCATTACCGTAGGTGCCCGTGTTGTAAACATAAGGAGCAACCTCCAGCAGATTGGCAGACAAGGCCGAAGCGGTATTATACACTGTGAAATCGCAAACGCCGCGACTCAGAGAGTCGTACAAATCCGACTGATTCAGAGAGACCACATTCTGACCCATGCCAGCGTACATATCCTGGTCACGGGTGGCGCCATTTTTGTGAGAGTTCAATTCAGACCATTCAGTAAACTCAAAGGTTGCAAGAGCCACCGACGAACCGCCCTCTTGGCAGGTGCCCAAGCAAACAGCGCCATTCATGCGGTTATATTTATCCACGATTGCTGCACAGGTGGGATCATCTGTATACAAATAGTTCGCCAGTGCTACACCATCCTCCATGCTGATGGTGCTGGTCGCACTGTAGCCCCAAGGAATTGTGGGCATGTTAGGACCAGGATAGGTTCAGGAGCAATCCAGGGAACCAGCACATACAAAATCATAATCCTCCGCCAAGGAACAGTAGGTTCCGTTCTGATAGAACTGGAAGGAGATGGCTCCATTACTTACTTCCTTGACCTTATCCATAAACGCATTGGCCGTCAGATCGTTAAATGATCCGGCTGTATCAAAGCAGCTCATGCTCAGGGTAATTTCAGCAGAGCCAGGTTCTTCCGGTGCCGCCGCCGTCTCCTTTGCCGGTTCATCGGACTCAGACGAAGCGGACGAATCCGTAGAATTGCCTCCACAAGCTGCCAATGACAGCATCATAACCAGGGCCAAAAACATCGCTAAATACTTCTTCATGATTATTTCCTCCTATTTTTAATTGGTTGTATGAAGGGACGGTCAAATACAGATTCGAGATGCTTATGCATAACCCAGCAGCCTGGGGAGCCACAGAACCAGGTCTGGGAACAATGCTAACAACAGGATAATGACTATATCAAGCACAAAGAACTTGGCAACATGCTTGAATATAAAGCTGGGAGACTCATGTGTGCAGTTGGCCACGTAAAACACGCTCAAGCCCACCGGAGGAGTCAGATTTGCCACCTCCATCGTGAATACCAGCAGCATAACCAGAATGAGGGGATGATACCCCAGGCCGGTCAGGATGGGATAAACGATAGGGACTGTGATAATAATGATAGAAAGGCAATCCATAAACATTCCGCAGAAGGTATAGAACAGGACCACCATTAAAAATACGAAAAACGGTGCAATATCCAGCTTGCCGATAAAGTTTGCAATGGATGCGGCCAAACCAGACATCGTGACAACTCTGCCAAACATCTGTCCAGAACAGATGATCATGTACATGCTTCCAAACCCTTTTAGCCCAGCCCAAATATTTGCAGCAATCCTTTTTGGCGGCATATGGCTTGCAAATGCATAGATTAACACTGCTACAAAGCCAACTGCACCTCCCACCGTTGCGGGGAACCAGCCTGCAAAGCAGCCTCCCACAATCAGCGCAAACAGCAACAGAATAGGAAGGAGAAGCTTCAGGGTCTTAACCTTTTCCATCATGGGAATCTTGACATTTTCACGGGGAGGAATCGTACTGGGACGAACCACGCCATAGATCTTCAAGAATACGATGTAAATGATCACCATCATAACGCCACAGGCCAGTCCGGTCATCAACGCTGCCCCGACCGAGACAGAGGTCAGCAGGCAGAACGTAATGATCGGCATACTGGGCGGAATCAAGACCGCCAGGGAACCGGCCGCTGTAATGGTTGCCAGGGAAAGGCCGTGGTCATAATGATTTTTGTCCAGCTCCGGAAGAGCGATTTTGCTGAACACCACATTGCCGGCAGCGGAGACGCCGGAGCATGCTCCAAAAATTGCATTTGCAACAATCGTGGTGTCAAGCAAACCTCCCTTGACATTATTCAGCCATTTCTTCGCGGCGGAATATGCGCCAGCTGCAATCCCGGTATCGCCGCACAGCTGTCCCATAACCATGAACAGCGGGATCACTGCAAAATTGTAATCAGCCGCCAATGTATAAAAGGCATTTGTAAACTGCGTTGCTGCAACATTCAAGCCGCCAATCAAGTAAAATCCCAAGAACGAGCAACTCATCATGGATACCGCCAACGGAATGCCGCTCAAGATCATAACTGTCATCAGCAAAAACAGTAATGCGCCGATCAGAGTTCCTGACATGAGTTGTCCCCTCCTTCCCTCTTTACTTCATTCTTCCCGGGCAATTCTGCTGCCTCATCCGCACGAACCGGATGCTCCTGATTCATCACATCCGGGATAAAATAGATCCGCACAATTGTCCAAAGGTAGGCAAATGCGAGTGTAAACAGGCCAATGGCCAGACATAGTGCAAATGGCCACACTTTGATACTGCTCATCATATTTGTCGCTCTCGTCTGCTTGCGCAGATAATTCTGAAACAGGACAAATACACGTGAGCCAGCATAAGTCATAATCGCACAGCCAAGTACGCAGGTGATTGTCTGGGATATCTTCTTAGCGATAGGGCCATAGTGTTTAGAGATAATGTCCACCGACATTAGTCCCTCCGTCATCTGGATATTGGCAACGAAGAGGATAAATACCGGGATCATACATTCTTCTATGACCTCCTTCTGAATGGAAATGCCGGAGCCTGCCACCTTCGACAGGATGACATCTACCACAGCCAAGATCCCCATCACTACGATACACGCTGCTGAGACCCAGGAAAGATAAAACGCACCTCTGTCAATGGCATGATCGGCTTTGCGTAAAGCCGTTCTGATTTTTTCTTGCCTTTTCACAGTTCTCCTCCTTTTCTCTCTGTTTTCCCCTTCCATGGTTGCAATATAGCATATTTCTGCCTAAAAGAGAAATTAGTTTTTTAAGCTCATTTATAATCAAAACTTATAAGAACGAGAACAATCCGGGTCAAAGCCCCAAAAATGTTTGCAGGTTTGCCATATATAACCACATTTTCTCTCTGTGTTTTGTTTGTTTTTTCCATTTAATGCTTATAACTAAGTTTTTTACATCGCTTATCCCGTCTGCCCAAATTTTTTATCTATTGCATTGCCACAGCGGTATCCACATCTTGACACGGATGGCGTAATGCCGTATTCTCTAGTCAGGTTCAAATACTGGTTGAGTCCCCGGAAAATTCTGTGTAATCGGCAAAGTGTGAAGATTGCTTATACAAAATTTTATGGGACACGCCATATCTCGTAAGGAAGGGCGAGAGAATTTTGAGTTCCTTTGTATACCTTCCGGCACACAATGAGGAGTGATTACGATGAAGCATATCCTGATCTCCGGCCTTGTAAATACGGAAACCACAGTGCAGGTTCGCCAATTTCCCATCAACTATTACCCCATTGATTATCCTTTCTTTGGGGTGAACACCGCAGTTTCCGGCGTAGCCTATAACATTGCCAGGGCCTTAAACACGCTGGGTAACCAGGTCACGCTTCTGTCCATGACGGGAAATGATTTTCCCGCAGCTTACATCAAAGAGGAACTGCAGATGTGTGGAATTGATCCCCGTTATATCAGACCGCAGCTGCACCAGACGCCAAACTCCGTTGTTCTATACGATGGGGACGGGAAACGCCAGGTCTACTGCGATCTTAAGGACATCCAAGAGGCATCCTACTGCTTTGCAGAGGTGGCGTTGGGCCATGTGGATCTGGTGGCCGCCTGCAACA
This sequence comes from uncultured Oscillospiraceae bacterium, assembly GCA_964630475.1. Lineage (GTDB taxonomy): Bacteria > Bacillota > Clostridia > Oscillospirales > Oscillospiraceae > JAJQBJ01. The sequence continues at coordinate 8,498 of CAZVVH010000062.1, forward strand.
CCAATTTCAACAGGGAGCTGCTACATTTGGCCAAAGCGGCGGGGAAGCCCATTGCCACCGATGTCCACGTGCTCTCCGATCCCCAGGATTCCTACAACCGGGAATTCATGGAATACGCGGATATTCTGTTTTTCAGCGATGAGGGAATTGGTGGGAACTACCGCGGCTTCCTGCTGGAACTGGCGCAGACCTATGACAGCGAGATCATTGTGCTGGGCCGGGGCGAGAAGGGCGCGGCCATATACCAAAGGGCAGACCGCCAAATTTATGAGCAGCCTGCCGTATGCGTCGGCGAAGTGGTAAACACGGTGGGCGCGGGAGACGCCCTGTTCAGCGCCTTTATCCACTACTATGTCCGGGGCCTGCCGCCTCTTGAAGCCCTGATCCGCGCACAGTTGTTCGCCTCCGCCAAAATCCGCGCCAGCGGGGCGGCGAAGGGATTTGTAACGGAAGATGGACTTCAAGCGCTCTATGAGCGGTTTGGGGCGGAACAGGAGGGGTAAAACGAACTTTGACTCAGGAATTGGCGGCTGTCCGCCCCCAAGGACTGATACTAAACTTATTAAAACGGTTGTGTGCAGCATGAATCAAGAATCAGTATTAAATAAAAAGCACCCCGGCTTTCCACTGGGAAAAACCGGAATGCTGTATGCCAGAAAGCCTTTGCCCTCTGACTGTATTTTATACTGGTATGTGGGACAACCATCCTCCTCATTTGTAATCTTGGACATCAAACCTGCGGTCCTTGTAATAATAATCCCGGTCCTCCTCCGTGATCCTTCGGATCACCCGGCAAGGATTGCCTACGGCGATGGAGTTGTCCGGATGTACCGGATGTCCCACAGGTTTGCCCGATAATTGGGATCATAGGAAATCAGAATTCCCCGGGCCTTGGCCCTCTCCACAGCGGAAAGGGTGGCGGAGCGGGCAGGCTCACCGAGCCAAAGTGCAGGATTCTGGCATCTCCCACCTCACTTTCGGCCTGGGTCAGGCGGATGTCCGCCGTATTGTCCCGGTAAAAAGTGAAGCTGCGCTCCCCCCGCGGAATCTACCGCCACATTGGCGGGAGCGCCTCCGGGATTTGCTGCAAACCGGGGAACGCCCCAAGCGTCCACTCCCGTCTGAGTCAGATCAATCAGGATTTCTCCGATGGCAGTGATGTCGGTCATAACAGGGTTCCTTTCTGGCACAAGCCGCACATAGAAGGCAATGGTATCTTCCAGCCCCGATTGGATTCCTGCTCAGGCAAAAAAGCAAGGGCCGCCGGCGCTGATCTGGTTTTGTTTTCCTTGACAACCACATTTTGCTATGATATAATCCAGGTATGCGATTATGAGATCGCGTATATTTTCCTCTAAATAATGCAAAATTGATATCATATAATCCAAATAGGAGGCAGCTATGGAACGAACCTATAACGACAAAATGTTTATCGACACCTTTGAGCATCAATACACCTGGCTGAACGGCTTTCTGCGCAACGTGCGCCGGTATGCCAGGAAGCCGGCGGTGGTGGACCCTGTTACCGGCCAAAGCTGGACCTATTTTCAGCTGAATCAGGAAGCCAACCGGCTGGCCCACGCCCTGCGGAAGGACGGAGTGGGCAAGAACGACGTGGTGATGACCGCTCTGCAGAACACCCCGGAGTTTACCTTCACTTATGTAGGCCCCCGGAAGATCGGCGCCATCCTGAATCCCGCCAACTTCAACCTGGCCCCCGGCGAGCTGGCCCTGCTGATGGATC
>CAZVVH010000063.1:0-10233 GCA_964630475.1 uncultured Oscillospiraceae bacterium
CTGGAGGTGGTTTCCACTGTCCCCACAAACTCCGCCCGAGATCTTTCCCTGGCCTATACTCCCGGTGTTGCCCAGCCTTGTCTGGAAATTCAAAAGGACCTCTCCAAGTCCTATGAGCTGACCAGGCGCTGGAACCTGTGCCTGGTAGCAACAGACGGCACCGCAGTCCTTGGCTTGGGCGACATTGGCCCGGAAGCTGCCATGCCGGTGATGGAGGGAAAATGTGTGCTCTTCAAGAACTTCGGCGGCGTGGACGCTTTCCCCCTCTGCATCAAGTCCAAGGACGTAGACACCATTGTGGAAACCATCCGCCTGATCTCCGGAAGCTTCGGAGGGGTCAACCTGGAGGACATCTCCGCTCCCCGCTGCTTTGAGATTGAGGCCAAGCTGAAGGAATGCTGTGACATCCCCATCTTCCACGATGACCAGCATGGCACCGCTATCATCACCCTAGCTGGCCTGCGCAACGCGCTGAAGGTGGTGGGAAAGCGGCTGGATGAGGTCAAAATCGCCATCAACGGTGCCGGCGCGGCGGCGATCTCCATCTGCCGACTCCTCCTGACCGCTGGAGCCAAGGACGTCACCTTATGTGACCGCACCGGCGCCATTTACGCAGGCCGGAACGCAGGCATGAACCCCATAAAGGAAGAGATGGCCCAAGTCACCAATCCCCGCAGGATCCAGGGCAAGCTGGCAGAGGTTGTGAACGGTGCTGACGTGTTCATCGGCGTCTCCTCCCCCGGCGTTCTGTCCACTGAGATGGTTAAGACCATGGCAAAGGATCCCATCGTCTTTGCCTGTGCCAACCCCACTCCGGAGATCTTCCCGGAGGACGCCAAGGCCGGCGGCGCCGCTGTGGTGGCAACCGGACGCAGCGACTTCCCCAACCAAATCAACAACGTGCTGGCCTTCCCCGGCATTTTCCGGGGCACCTTTGACGTCCGCGCCTCCGAAATCAACGAGGAAATGAAGCTAGCCGCCGCTCAAGCCCTTGCGGATCTGATCCCCGAGGAGGAGCTTAGTCCTGAAAATATTATCCCCGCCGCCTTCAACCCGGCGGTCGCTCCCGCCGTGGCCAAGGCCGTGGCGGAAGCTGCCAGAAGAACCGGCGTGGCCCGCATCTGACAGGAGGCAGAACCATGAAAAATGCACTAGGAAGAGAAGTTCCCGAATTTATCCAGGGCTACGGCCCCACAAAGCCCTATACTGGCGTGTTTGACCAGCTTTGCGAAAGGCCCAATGTGGGCAGCCGGGCAAAGCCGGTGGTTCCCGGGACAAGCAAGCTGGTGTCCAGCCTGTCTCATGTCCTTGATAAGGTGGGCCTGAAGGACGGCATGACCGTCTCCTTCCACCATCATCTCCGCAATGGGGATCATGTGGTAAACCAGGTCATGGAGGCCATCGCCGCCAAGGGCATTAAGGATATCTGTGTTGCTGCCTCCGGCCTCTTTGCGGTTCACGAGCCGCTGGTCAAGCTGATGGAGGATGGCGTCATCACCCAAATTATCACCAGCACCTTCAATGCCGGCCCGGTGCCCAAAGCCATCACCGCCGGTAAGCTGCAAAAGCCCTGCGTGATGATGACTCACGGTGGCCGTCCCCGGGCTATTATGAGCGGCGATCTCCACATTGATGTAGCCTTCATTGCCGCTCCCACCTGTGACACTATGGGCAATCTCAACGGCACTGAGGGGAAGTCCGCCTGTGGTTACTTGTCCTATGCCTATGCAGACGCCGAATACGCAGATAAGGTGGTGGCGGTCACTGACCATCTGGTGCCCTATCCCGCCTGTCCCATTGAGATTTCCCAGGAAAAGGTGGACTACATCGTTCAGGTTGAATCTATTGGCGATCCCAGCGGCATTGTCTCCGGCACCACTAAGATCACCACAGATCCGGTTCGGTTAAAGATTGCCTCGGACACCGCTGAGCTGATGGAACAGGCTGGCGCGATTCGGGAGGGAATGTCCTTTCAGACCGGGGCCAGCTCCACCGCTCTGGCAGTGGCGGCTGACGTGCGTAGCCGAATGCTGGAAAAGAAGATCATCGGCTCCTTTGCCCTGGGCGGAATCCACGCTTATATGGTAAAGATGCTGGAGGAGGGGCTGTTTCGTGCGCTCTTGGACACCCAGTGCTTTGATTTGGATGCCGTCCGGTCTGCTGCCAAAAACAACAGCCACATGGCTATCAGCGGAAGCCAGTATGCCAATCCCTTCAGTAGCGGCCCAGTGGTCAACATGCTGGACACTGTCATTCTGGGTGCCACTGAAATCGATGTTAACTTCAATGTAAATGTCACCACCGGCTCCAATGGCGTCATCATGGGAGCTGCTGGCGGTCACAGCGACTGCGCGGCCGGTGCCAAGCTGGCAATCGTGGTTGCCAATCTGACCCGCAAGACCTTCTGCATTGTTCGAGATCAGGTCACCACCATCACCACCCCTGGGGACACCATTGATGCTCTGGTCACAGAATATGGCATTGCCATCAATCCCCGCCGGACTGACCTGCTGGAGGCCCTAAAGGACAGCAGCCTGCCGCTGGTTCCAATCCAGGAACTGAAGCGGATTGGGGAGGAGAAGGTTGGCCCCCAATCCCACGCTGAAGTCAGCAGCCGAATTGTGGGCATCGTAGAATATCGGGACGGCTCCGTCATCGATCTGGTCTACCAGCCCAAGTAATGGTATTTCATGGGGCGCTGCCTATGGAAGGGTCCCATTGGAATATATCTGTATCACTTTTTCAGAAACTATGATATCATTTAGGAGGAATTTACTATGGCAGTTAGAAGATCTGACCTGTATCTGCCCGCCAACAACGAGCACATGATCCTGAAGGCCCCCACCCTGGGCGCCGATGTTATCACCCTGGATTTGGAGGACTCTGTTCCCCCTGCCGAAAAAGCAAACGCCCGTGAGCTGGTCAAAAAGCACATTGGCAAGATGAGCGCAACCGGCTCCGAAGCCTGGGTGCGCGTCAACGCATGGGACATGGATCTGACTTTGGCTGATTTGGACGCAGTTGTTCTGGAGGGCCTGGACGGCATCACCCTGCCTAAGTGCAGCGGTCTGGCTGACGTCCGCCGCCTGGACGATGAGATCACCCGCCTGGAACAGCTGCGGGGTCTGCCTGTGGGCAAGATCAAGATCGCTATCCTGATCGAGACCGCCCTGGGTGTCCTCACAGTGGATGAGTCTGTGGGCGGCTCCAACCGTCTGGTGGCTGTGATCTTTGGCGCTGTTGACTACACCAGAGATATGCGCGTTACCCGCACCGACAAGGCGGACGAGCAGTTCTACGCCCGGGCAAAGATCGGCGTGGCCGCCCGCGCTCATGGCCTTGTTGCGGAGGACGCTCCCTTCCCCAACTATGCCGACGTGGAGGCCTTCAAGGCAAACTGCATCAGCGGCGCGCAGCTGGGCTTTGAGGGCAGACAGATCATCAATCCCCGTCAGATTCCCGTTGCCCACCAGGTCTACTCCCCCGCTCCTGAGCGCGTGGAATGGGCCAAGGAGATCACCAAGGTCTTTGAGGAAGAGGGCCTGGCTAAAGGCTCTGCCTCCGTGGGCTACAAGGGCAGCATGATCGACATTCCCGTGTATCGGGACGGTCTGAACATCCTGGCCCGCCAGAAGGAGATCGAGGAAAAGGAAGCTTCCCGCAAGTAAATTCTTCAGCCCAAAAACAAGTTGTAGGAGGAAACCCCATGAATATTGTTCTTATGGAGCCCCTCGGCATTTCCGCCGAAACGCTCAGCACGCTGGCCAAGACCCTGACCAGTCTGGGACATCAGTTCACCGCTTATGACACCTTTACTCTGGACACCCAGGAGCTAATCTCCCGCGGCAAGGATGCGGATGTGATGATCATTGCAAATCATCCTCTGCCCGGCGAAGTAATTGATGCCGCCCCTAACCTGAAGCTGGTCTCCGTAGCCTTTGTGGGCGTTGACCATGTGGATCTGGCTGCTTGCAAGGCCAAGGGCGTCAAAATCTCCAACACCGGCGGTTATTGCGATGACGCGGTGGCAGAGCTGGCCGTGGGCCTGGCACTGGATTGTTTGAGAAATATCACTGCCTGTCATGCCGCCGTACAGAGCGGCAAGGGAAAGGCCGGCCTGCAGGGCCATGAGCTGGCAGGCCGCACCGTGGGGATTGTGGGCACCGGCGCCATTGGCTGCCGCACCGCTGAGGTCTTCAAGGTATTTGGCTGCAAGCTGGTAGGCTACAGCCGGACCCAGCGTCAGCAGGCTCTGGAGTTGGGAATCCAATATCTGCCGCTGGACGAGCTGATGCGCACCGCTGATATTGTCTCCGTACACACCCCGCTGACCCCTGACACCAAGGATCTGATCGGTGCCAAGGAGATTGCCCTGATGAAGGAGGGCGCCATTCTGCTGAACACCTCCCGCGGACCCGTGGTCAACACGCAGGCTTTGGCCGATGCACTGAATACTGGCAGGATCTGTGCCGGAATTGACGTGTACGAAAGCGATCCTCCCCTGTCCGCTGACCATCCCCTGATGGGCGCAAAGAATCTGGTCTGCACCCCTCATATCGGGTTTGACACCCGGGAATCCATTGACCGACGCGCGGTTATGGCCTTTGAAAACGTAACCTCCTGGCTCAACGGAATCCAAATTCGCACGATGCTCTAAACAAAAATTTGGGCCGGCTGCAAATCCTGCAGCCGGCCTAAGGCTATGGAAACTTTTTTACGGCTCAACAGTCTCAGTCAAGCCGATGGAACATTCATAGGGAGATCATTCATGAAACTTGTTTTCCAGTTCTGTAGAATTTTACTTATCACATTTGCGGGAGAACTCCTGCATGCGCTCCTCCCCTTTCCTGTTCCCGCAGGCATTTACGGACTGATTTTACTGTTGGTCCTCCTTCTGACAGGGATTGTCAAGCTGAAACAGGTGGACACTGTCGGTCAATTTCTGGTGGATATTATGCCGGTCATGTTCATTCCCTCCGCTGCGGGGCTGTTGGATTCCTGGGAACTGCTTCGGGAATTTGTTCTTCCCTTCTTAATTCTGGTTTTGCTGTCCACCTGGGTGGTTATGGCTGGCTCCGGACGCATGACCCAGTTCATTTTAACCCGGAAAAAGCGTGGAAAGGAGGAAGAGCATGATTGAATGTCTGGAAACCTCCCTGACAGGCAGCCTTTTGATTAGCCTTTGTGCCTACGGCTTTGGCGACTGGCTGAAACGAAAAACCGGAAAAAGCTGGTGCAATCCCCTGCTCATTGCCTGCATTTGCGTTGTCCTTTTTCTGGTTATGACTGGGCTATCCTACGCTAACTATAAAGCTGGCACCAAACTGCTCACCGACCTGCTGACACCGGCCACAGTTTGCCTGGCAATCCCCCTTTATAAGCAGGTTGAGGTGCTGAAGAAAAACGCGCTTGCCATCGCAGCCGGCGTTGTTTCCGGTGTGCTTATCACCTTTCTCTGTGTGACGGCAGTGGCCCTTCTGTTTCACCTGAGCAAAACCCAGTATGTCACAATGATGCCGAAATCGGTTACCACTGCAATCGGCATGGCCCTATCCAGCGAGCTGGGCGGGATAGAATCGGTCACTGTGGCCGCCATTCTGATCACCGGCATATGGGGCAACGTAACCGCTCCTCTGATCTGTAAATTATTCCGAATCACCCACCCGGTGGCCAAGGGGATTGGAATCGGCGCCTCCTGCCATGTCATCGGAACTGCCCGCGCCATGGAAATGGGTCCGGTGGAGGGGGCTATGAGCAGCCTTTCCACGGTGGTTTCCGGGCTGCTGACCGCGCTTCTCCTGCCCCTTATTGCCAACCTTTGAATGAGATCATGAAAACGACAGTCAACCCCTACTCAAGATTTAAGCACAACCATATCACTTGTCAATGTGAGAGGAGCGTTTTTATGAGCATTGATGAACTTAAAATATTTGTTGCTGTCGCGCAGACCTTAAATTTCACCCAAGCCGCCGAGGAGCTTCATTTCAGCCAGCCCACACTCAGCCGGCGTATTTCTGACATGGAGGAAGAAATTGGTCACAAGCTTTTTATCCGCACCACCCGCAAAGTCAATCTCACCGAATTTGGGCGCTCTTTTCTCCTGGAAGCAAAGCGACTGCTGAAAAGCTACAATCAGCTGCTGGATCGGATGTCTAATCTGGGAAACCAGAGCTTTGGCAGCCTGTCCATCGGAACTCCGGACATGATGACCGGTTCTTTCCTCCCCAAGGCAATCAACAGCTTCAGCAAAAAGTATCCGGGAGTAATGCTGGATGTGAGAATGATCCAGCCGGGAGACTGCATCAACCTGCTGAAAAACGATGTCATTGATTTGGGATTTTTTGCCTCCACCGATTCCGACTTCTCCTCTTCCAACATTCAGGTCACCCCTGTTTCCCGCGGGGAGCTGGTGGTGGTAACCAGCTCTACCCACCGTCTGTCCGGTTACTCCAAAATCAAGCCAAAGGATCTGACCGGTGAACGGATCTACCTGAGCAGCCGGAACAGCACCCCCTACCTGTGGAACACCGTAAATCAACTGCTGGCCCAGTACGATGTTTCAAGCTCCGGCCTGGAAGATCTGGATTCCCCCAGCGCCATTGCCATGCTGGTGGAGGCAGAATTGGGCGTCACCTTTATCGCCAGCAACCTGGTAAGGGAATTGGGAAACAGCAGCCGGCTTCACTTCGCAAAACTGGAAGGCATGAGCCTGTCCAGCCAGCTGAATATGGCATGGAATCGGAATTCTGAAAACATCTGCTTAAAACACTTCATCAAAGAGCTGGATTCTTATATCCAGCACCAGGAGAATTGACTGCAATCAGACAAAGCGCAATCCTGCCACGCAAAAAGGAGCCGCCGCAAAGGCCGCTCCTCCAAAAGAATGATCGTTTACGCAAAGGGCTCAGCCAAATCGGCTGTGCCCTTTGCCGTTTGTTCCTCTGTCATTGGGCCATTCCGCGCCGTCGCCAAGGCAATCACGGATGAACTCCGCCCCCTGCTTAAAATAAATCCACATGGTGACCCGGGTTCCCTTTCCAATGGCAGTCTCAATCTCCATCTGATCCGAGTGCTTTTTCATATTAGGCAGGCCCATGCCCGCACCAAAGCCCAGCTGGCGGGCCGCCGCATCAGCGGTGGAGGTCCCCTCCCTCATGGCATAATCCAGGTCGGAAATTCCCGGCCCAACATCCTGAAGGGTGATTTTGATGGCGTCCTCTGTCACTTCGAAGCCCGCCGTCCCCCCATTGGCATGGATGACCATGTTAATTTCTCCCTCATACATGCAGATGGAGGCCCGGCGAACAGCATCCCGGGGCAGTCCCAGGCGGGACAGCTCCCGCTTCATGCGGCTGGCGGCCTCTCCAGCCTCCATGGGCTGCTCTCCACTCACCTGATATGCCTTGGAATACAATACGCTCAATCTCTGCCCAGCCCCGCAAGGTACAGCTTGCCGCAGGCATTGTACAGCCGCTCCTTAGAGCTCATCAGTACAATCCCGCGCTCCTCCGCCAGCTTGATGATGGTCTGATCAGGCATCTTGCCCCGAACAAACACAATACATTTCATATCCATCATATCCGCCGTTCGCACCACCTGGGGGTTCACCAAGCCGGTCAGCAGCAGGCCCTGATCCTTTACATAGGCCAAGACATCGCTCATAAAATCCGAACCGCAGGCAGAATATGCTTCCCCGTCCAAAAAATCTTGCCCGGCCAGAACCTTGGCCTCTAAAATGTCCCGCACCTCAGAAAAACGCATTTGTAACGACCTCCTCTGTCTCTATTACCGCAAAATCGCCAGCGCCTCCCGGATATTCTTCACGGGAATCAGCTGCAGGCCCGGGATCTCCTTGAGCTTGGCGCTGTTTCGGGCGGGGATGATGCACTTGGTAAAGCCCAAGCGGCTGACCTCGCTGAGCCGCTGGCTCAGGGAATTGACGCTGCGCAGCTCCCCAGTCAGGCCCACCTCCCCAATGGCCACCAGGTCACCAGGCACCGGCTTATCCCGGAAGGAGGATGCCAGGGCAATGACGGTGGCCAGATCCGCCGCCGGCTCATTCAGATACAGGCCTCCGATGACGTTGACATAGGAGTCACAGCCCCCCAGCATCAGTCCGCCCCGCTTTTCCAGCACGGCCAGAAGGAGCATGGCCCGGTTATAATCGATACCGTTGCTGGTGCGGCGGGGATTGCTCATGCTGGTGGGTGCCACCAGAGCCTGAACCTCCGCCATCACCGGACGGATGCCCTCCATGATACAGGTGACACAGGTGCCCGGCGCATTCTCCGGACGGCCGGACAGCAGCATCTCAGAGGGATTGGGTACCTCCACCAGTCCATCATCCTGCATTTCAAAAACGCCGATCTCGTTGGTGGCTCCGAAGCGGTTTTTTGCCGCCCGGAGAATCCGATGGGCCATATGCTCCTCCCCCTCAAAGTAGAGCACACAGTCCACCATGTGCTCCAACACCTTGGGGCCGGCCAGAGAGCCTTCCTTGTTCACATGGCCGATGACAAAGACGGTGATATTCTCCCCTTTTGCCAGGTTCATCAGGGCCATGGTACATTCCTTCACCTGGCTGATACTGCCGGGAGTGGCTGTGCGGTCCCCATTATACATGGTCTGAATGGAGTCCACAATGAGCACATCCGGCTGGAGCTGATGGACTCCCTCCAGAATGTTCTCCAGATTGGTCTCGGCCATCAGGTAAAGGCCCTCCCCCTTTACCTTCAGGCGCTCCGCCCGGAGCTTTACCTGACGTTGGGATTCCTCACCGGAAACATACAGCACCTTGGCTGCCTGACACAGCTGGTCACAGATTTGCAGCATCAGCGTGGACTTGCCAATGCCGGGAGCGCCACCCACCAGAACCAGGGAACCACGGACGGCGCCGCCCCCCAGGACCCGGTCCAGCTCGCTCATACCGGTGGCAAAGCGCAGTTCCTCGGTGGTTTCCACTTCCTTCAGAGAAAGGGGACGCACCGGGCTGTGGACAATCCGTCCGGAGGCTGATTTGGAAGTTTTTTTCGGCTCCGCAGGCTGCTCCACAATGGTGTTCCAGGCTCCGCAGCCGGAGCATCGCCCTTGCCAACGGGCATACTCATTACCGCACTCGCTACAGTACCAGATCGTCTTTGCTTTCATTGGTTCTCTCTCCCTTTACTGGTCAAAGGACTGCTGCAAATAGCTTGCAAGCAGCACCTGAGCCAGCTTCAGCTGATAGCTGTCCGTTTGCAGCAGCGCTTCCTCCTCCGGATTGGAGAGGAAGCCACACTCCACCAGGATGGCCGGACAGCTGATATGGCTCATCAGATAGACGGAATCCGAGATCTTTGCCGCCTGTCTGCTGTTGCCGCTTTGTAAAATGTCGTGAAACAATCCCTGGGTCCATACTGCCCAAGGCTGGCTGGCCTCCCCGCCGTAAAACACCTGGGTCCCCTTGGAGGAGCTTTGGGGAAAAATATTCTGATGGATGCTGATGAGCACACCGTTTTCGGTGCCGTTGATCAGCTCCACCCGATTTTCCAGGTCAGAGCGCTTCTGCTCCCGCAGCGTGACAGCGGATTCATCGTGGATGGAATGATCATCCACCCGAATCATCAGCGTCCTGACCCCATACAGCCCCGCCAACTGGTTCAGCTTCCGGGCGATGGCCAGATTCAACGTACTCTCCACGGTTCCGGAATCCGAAACCGCACCGCCATCTGCACCACCGTGACCGGCATCAATAATCAGCGCCTGCTCCCCGAATCTGGTTGGATAAAAGGCGGCTGTACCCGGGGAACGAAACAGTCCGAACAGGTCCAGCAGCACTATAATTCCAATCAGAGCAATCACAGCTGCCCCTGCCTTCCGCATATACATCACCTCTGACAAGCATATGCGGCAGCCCAAAGCGGTTATGTCCCTTTTTATCAGCTCCATTATAGCACATACGTTCGTCGTTGAACAGTGCTTTTCGCAAAGAAAAGGGGACGATATCCCTGTAGAGCATCTGTCCCCTTTGTTTTTCGTTCCTCAGCGCAGAATCCGGCCGTCGGTGGAAATCACCACCACCTGCCAGGGGATGAACTTCCCGCTGGCCCGCAATGCGTTGACCGCCGCCTGCTCAATACCGCCGCAGCAGGGCACCTCCATGCGAACCACCGTCAGGCTCTTGATGTTGTTCAACCGGATAATCTCGGTCAGCTTTTCCGTGTAATCTCCTTCGTCCAGCTTGGGGCATCCGAT
>CAZVVH010000064.1:0-10197 GCA_964630475.1 uncultured Oscillospiraceae bacterium
CGCCTTCTCCGGCAGCCATCAGGACGCCATCAACAAGGGCTTCAATTATATGGAGCATTCCGGCACCGGCTTGTGGGAGGTTCCCTATCTGCCCATCGACCCCACCGACCTGGGCCGCACCTATGAGCCGGTCCGTATTAACTCCCAGTCCGGCAAGGGCGGCGCCGCCTTTATTATGAACCACAAGTTCGGCTTCGATATGCCCAAGGCCATGCACCCCGAATTTGGCGAGATCGTCCAGGCCGAGTCTGACCGTACCGGCAAGGAACTGAAGAGTGACGTGATCTTTGACCTGTTTAAGGAGCACTACCTGGATATCAACGGCCCGTACAAGCTGATCAAGCACTCCTTCCACGAGGAGACCGTCAACGGCGAATCTCAAGTCACCTTCACCGGCACCATCGAAATCGACGAGACCCGCTTTATTGTCGTCGGAGAGGGCAACGGTCCCATTGATGCCTTCTTCACCGCTATTCACGGCCAAAAGATGGACAAATACACCTTTGTGGACTACAAGGAGCACGCCATCTCCAATGGCTCCGACTCCATGGCGGTGGCCTATGTCCAGCTGCGCCGTCAGGACGGCACGGATATCTTCGGCGTGGGCATGTCCCACAATATCAACCTGGCGTCCCTCCGGGCCATCCTCTGCGCCATCAACCGGGACAAGCTACAGAAGCGCGCAAAGGAAAACAAGGCGTAACCCCTGCCCGGCTGGGAGTAAACGCCTATGGGACACATTGCGATTCTAATGGGCAGCCCCCGTCCAAAGGGGAATACCGCCCGGCTCTGCCAAGCCCTGGCCAATGGGGCTGCTGCCCATCACACCGTGGATTTCATCCCCGCCGCCCAAGCACGGGTCGGCGGCTGCACCGGCTGCGGCGCCTGCTTTCACGACGAAGCTCATCGCTGTGTGCAGAAGGACGATATGCAGGAGCTTTATCAACGGCTGTCCGTGGCGGATGTGATTGTCATTGCCACCCCGCTCTATTTCTACGGGGTCAGCGCCCAGTTAAAGGCCATCATTGACCGGCTCCATAACCCCATCCGAAACACTTTCCGGGTGAAAAAGCTGGTGCTGCTGTCTGTGGCGGGGAATGAGGATCCTAAGATTTTTGAGCCGCTGGTGGGAATGTACCAGATTACCCGAGCGTACTTCCACCTAGAGGACGGGGGAGTTCTGACCGTCCCGGGGGTCCGCCGCCGGGATGACATCCTGGGCCATCCTGCCTTGGAACAGGCCCGGGCGCTGGGGGAAGCCCTGTAACCTACGCTGAAAAATCCATTGATCGACATGAGAAAACCCGCACTGCTATCCAAACAGTGCGGGTTTTGTGTTTTTTGCTTCCCGATTAGCGAGTCAGGAGCTTCTTCAGCATGCCCAGCAAGCCGATCTTGCCTTCATCTGCGCGGGTCCAAGCGCAGTGGGTGTTTTCCTGGCAGCCAATGTAAGTATCGTAAATCAGAACCATAATCAATATCCTCCATATCCAACAAAACTATTAATAAATTTTGTTTTTGCTTTTTATGATTATATATTATCACATGGGGACCGGAATTCAATGGGAGGAGAACCCAATTATTTTACTTGAAACTGTGCGCGGAGCACAAAAAGTGGAAAAGAGGTTAAAAAATGGCCGGGAATGGTGAAAAAACTGCAATCAAAACTGCAAATGCGAATAAAATTTTGGAAAAGTGTGTCCCTGCGGTCAGAGCTTTGACTGCGGGGATGTTCTGATTCAGCAGAGAAATCAAGGAAGGCTTATCCAACGGGAGCATTGGAATTGCCGTTGCCGTCCTCATCCAGGTCCATGGTGATCAGAGAGGTGCCGCCGGATACGGTGGGCAGCTTACCATCCCACTGCTGGATCTTGTAGTACTCCACCAGCGGATCAGACAGGGATTCAGACAGGGCCTGGTTTGCCTCCGCCTGCTTCTGAGCGGTGTATAGGTCGGCATCGGCCTGGATTTTCTGGCGCTCCGCCTCCTGCTGCTGAATCATGGCCTGCTGTTCCTGCTCGGTGCTGGCTTTCTCCAGGTTTTGCTGGGCGGTGACCTTGGTATGGCCGGCGGGGATGACAACAAAGAAGCTGAGCACAATGGCAGGCAGTAGGAGGGCCGCGATGCAGATTATCACCAGGTTGCGGGTGTTCTTCGTGGATTTCTTTCCGGTTTTATTCATGGTTTCTCCCATTGATATTACTCGTTCTATTCTAGTGAATCCGGTTTATGTTGCGTTGACGGAGCCGTTTATCTTCGCATTCTCATGGGTGTCACTTGTCCTTCCTATTCTCCTGATTTTGTTCTTCCATTTTCAATATATCATAGTTTTTGGGATAAGGTATCGTTACCGGAGAAAAATTAGAAGCAAGTGCAGCATACAGCGGCGCCGGAGCTGACTCCGGCGCCGCTGTACCAGGATTATTGCTTCTTGGGGATCACCGCATAAGTACCGATGGAGGTGCAGGCAACCTTCCCAGTGCTGGGAATAATGGCCTCACAGTAGGCGGTGGCGTTGCGCTTGCCCAGGGATGTCAGGTTGGCTTTGATCAGCACATATCCCTCCATGGGGATGGGGCGCAGGTAATTGGTGGTCATGGAGATGGTGGGAGGAATGGTCTGGCGGGAGAAGGCAAAGACCGCAATGCTCATCACCAGATCCATCATGGCGGAGGCAATGCCGCCGTGGAGGGTGCCCAGTCCGTTGACCTCCCAGTCCTCCAGGGGGAAGCGCAGGACCACCTCCTGCTTCGCGTCATCGCAGGAGCAGAACTCCGCCTTCATGCGGCCGTTCAGGGTGGCGGCCATCTTGCCGTTGATAAACTCCAGCTCGCCGGTCAGCCAGGTTTCAGTTGTTACATGATTCTCTTCCATAGACAGTTCGTTCCTTTCATTTAATATGGCTTCCCATGCCGCTATAATACAATTATAGCATTCATGCAAAGAAAACTCAATGAGACGCCGCCGCCTGTGAACAAAATGTTAATTTTCTTTGATGGTTTTTTAAATAATATCCCTCATCCCTTGACATCAAAGGACGGAGGTATAAAATATTTTTCACTTGAAATAATCGAGGTGAGAGTGTGAAGAATATTGCTCATTTTCTTTACAAATCAAAGCTGGCAATTCTGGGCATCCTCTGCCTGCTGGTTGTCCAGGCCTATTGCGACCTGGCTCTGCCCAGCTATACCAGTGATATTTTGAATGTGGGCCTGCAGCAGGGCGGCATTGAGAATGCCGTCCTGGATACTGTCCGGGCGGAGAGCCTGGAATCCCTGGAGTTGTTTATGAGCGACGAGGACGCGGCCTATGTGGATTCCTGGTATACTGAGCCGGATGAGAACGGAATTCGCAGCCTGACGGACGGCGCCGTTGAGGAGGAGCTAAACCGTGCGCTGACTGTGCCGGAGTGCGTGGTCTATCAGCTGGAAAGCACCCAGGAGCTTGGGAGCCTGGAGGATCTGAAGGAGATGGTTGCCGGCGGATACCTGACCAAGGAGGCGCTGCAGGAGCGGCTGTCCCAGGCCATGTCCACCATGGAGAACATGACGGACACCTATCTGAACCAGCTGGCTGTCTACTATGTTTCCGGGGAGTATCAGGCCCAGGGCCTGGACCTGAATGGGATCCGCAGCAGCTACTTGTGGAGCGTAGGAGGAAAAATGCTGGTGATGGCACTGGGGATGACCCTTGCGTCCATTTTCACCGGGCTGTTGGCCTCCTTGACCTCTGCAAAGGTGGGCCGGGGACTGCGCCAGGCCATCTATGAAAAGGTCATGGACTTTACCAATGCGGAGATGGAGCGGTTCTCCACCGCTTCGCTGATTACCCGCTCCACCAATGATATTCAGCAGGTTCAGATGGTGATTGTTATGCTGCTGAGAATGGTAGCCTATGCGCCGATCCTGGCCATTGGCGGTATTATCAAGGTGGCCCAGACTGCCACCGGTATGAGTTGGATCATCGTCCTGGCTGTTGTCATTTTGGCCGCTTGCGTGGGGGTCCTCATGGCCATTGCCCTGCCAAAGTTCAAGAAAATGCAGGTGCTGGTGGACCGCCTGAACCTGATTTCCCGGGAGCTGCTGACCGGTATCATGCCCATCCGGGCCTTCAGCCGGGAAAGGCATGAGGAAGCCCGCTTTGAGGAGGCCAACCAGGCGCTGTTTCAAACCCAGCTGTTTACCAACCGAACAATGACCTTTATGATGCCCATTATGATGTTTGTGATGAACGGCGTTTCAGTGCTCATCGTCTGGGTGGGCGCCCATGGCGTGGATGCCGGAACTATGCAGGTGGGGGATATGACCGCTTTCATCACCTATTCCATGGTCATTGTTATGGGCTTCCTAATGATCGCCATGATTTGCATTATGCTGCCCCGTGCCGGTGTGGCTGCGGACCGGATTGTGGAAGTGATCGAAACCCCGGTTACGCTGAAGGATCCTGACCAGCCCAAGGATGAGCAGCTTACCCAAGCAAAAGGGGTCGTCTCCTTCCACAATGTTTCCTTCTGCTATCCCGGCGCGGAGGAGCCTGCCGTGGCGGATATTTCCTTCACTGCGGAGCCGGGGAAAACCACTGCCATTATTGGCTCCACAGGCTGCGGCAAGTCCACGCTTCTCAACCTGATTCCCCGGTTCTTCGATGTGACCCAAGGCTCCATCACCATTGACGGCGTGGACATCCGGGATATCTCCCAGCATAAGCTTCGGGAGCTGCTGGGCTATGTGCCTCAGAAAGGGGTTCTGTTCTCCGGCACCATCGAGAGCAATCTGAAATACGGCGGAGAGGGGATTACCGACGAGGATATGATCCGAGGGGCGGAGATCGCCCAGGCCACGGAGTTCATCTCCTCCAAGGCGGAGGGCTATCATTCCGCCATTGCCCAGGGCGGCACCAATGTCTCCGGCGGCCAGAAGCAGCGCCTCTCCATTGCGAGAGCCATCGCCAAGCATCCAAGGGTGTTCCTCTTTGATGACTCCTTCTCCGCGCTGGATTATAAAACGGATCTGGCGCTGAGAAAGGCTCTGGCCCAGCAGATTGGTGATACCACGGTGATTATTGTGGCCCAGCGCATTTCCACCATTCTCCATGCGGATCAGATTCTGGTTCTGGATAACGGCAGGATTGTGGGTCGGGGAACCCATCAGGAGCTGATGGAGAGCTGTGAGACCTATCAGGAGATTGCTAGGAGCCAATTGTCTGAGCGGGAGCTGGCCGGCAAAGGAGGTGAGGCATAATGGCAAGACAGAAACATGGCAATGGCCCTTCCGGGGAAAAGGCCAAGGATTTTAAGGGCACCATGCTGGGCCTGCTGAAATATATGGGTGCTTATAAGCTTGCCCTGGCCCTTGTAGCAATCTTTGCCATTGGATCCACCGTCTTTACGGTGATCGGTCCCAAGATTTTGGGCAATGCCACCACGGAGCTGTTCAACGGCCTGATCAGCAAGCTGACGGGAACAGGAGGCATTGATTTCCACCGAATTGGGATGATCCTGCTGGGATTGATGGCCCTGTATGTGGTCAGTGGTGTCTTCTCCTTTGTCCAGGGCTGGCTGATAACCGGAATCTCTCAAAAAATGTCTCTGAAGCTGCGCCGGGACATCAGCGAAAAGATCAACCGCATGCCCCTGGGCTACTTTGAATCCAACAAGATCGGTGACGTGCTCTCCCGCATCACCAATGATGTGGACACCTTGGGCCAGTCCCTGAACCAGTCCGTCACCCAGCTGATCACCTCTGTCTGTACCCTGATCGGCATCATTGTTATGATGCTGACCATCTCCCCGCTGATGACCCTGATTACGGTGATTATCCTTCCGGTTTCGGTCATCCTGGTTTCTGTGGTGGTCAAATGCTCCCAGAAGTATTTTAAGGCCCAGCAGCACTACCTGGGTGAGATTGACGGACAGATTGAGGAAACCTTCTCCGGGCACAATGTGGTGAAGGCCTTCAACCGGGAGCAGTCGGAGCTGGAGGCCTTTCAAAAAACCAACCAGATCCTCTATGAATCCGCCTGGAGGAGCCAGTTTCTCTCCGGTTTGATGCAGCCTGTGATGAATCTGGTGGGCAACCTTGGCTATGTGGCTGTGGCGGTTTCTGGCGCCATGCTGGCTGCGGCGGGAACCATCGCCATCGGCGATATTGTGGCCTTTGTGCAGTATGTTAAGCGGTTTACCCAGCCCATCACCCAGTTGGCCCAGGTCTCCAATATGCTGCAATCCATGGCGGCGGCAGCAGAGCGGATTTTCCAATTCCTGAACGAGGCGGAGGAGGATCAGACGGTTCACGATGCGATTCCCTCCTCCACTATCACCGGTCAAGTTACCTTTGACCACGTCCGCTTTGGCTATCGCCCGGATAAGCCCGTCATCCGAGACTTCAATTGCGAAGTAAAGCCCGGACAGATGGTGGCCATTGTAGGCCCTACAGGCGCGGGAAAAACTACCATGGTGAAGCTGCTTATGCGGTTCTATGATGTGGACTCCGGCGCCATCCGGCTGGACGGTCACGATGTCCGGGACTTTAACCGTAGCGACCTGCGGGAGGGCTTCGGCATGGTTCTGCAAGATACCTGGCTGTTCAAGGGCACGATTATGGAAAACATCCGCTATGGTCGGCTGGATGCCACCGATGAAGAGGTGATTGCTGCGGCCAAGGCGGCCCGGGCGGACCGCTTCATCCGCACCCTGCCCGGCGGCTATCAGATGGAGCTGAATGAGGAGGCCAGCAACGTCTCCCAGGGCCAGAAGCAGCTGTTAACCATTGCCCGGGCCATTCTGGCGGATAACCCCATTTTGATTTTGGACGAGGCCACATCCTCCGTGGACACCAGAACCGAGCGGCTGATCCAAGTGGCCATGGCAAACCTGATGAAGGGAAGAACCTCCTTTGTCATCGCCCACCGTCTGTCCACCATCAAGGACGCGGATCTGATCCTGGTGATGAAGGACGGCGATATTGTGGAGCAGGGCAGCCACGAGGAGCTGCTTGCCCGGGATGGCTTCTACGCAAGCCTGTATAACTCTCAGTTTGAAGAGGCGGGCTGAGCCTGAACAATGAAACGGCCCCGGTGTTCCGGAAAAAGGAACGCCGGGGCTGCTGCTGTTTGGATTAAATCCCCCACTTTGAATGTGTTTATGCTGTCATAAGAAGGAACGGTTTGTCCGCACCTATGACATGATTCACAGCTGTACATGGAAAAGGCGATAAGAGCGTAAAGCGCCTCTCTTCTCAGGCTTCGTTTCCTGCGGTCAGATTTCTGCACTGTACGCACATGCGTCCCGCCTTTATGGCCACAGGGAGTAGATCCTTGCTCTCCAGCTCATAGCCCAGGACGGACAGGGCATCCAACAGAAAATCGTCCTCCTCAGGAGACTGGCATCCCTGGGCCTTGGCCTGGGTCAGTGTCCCGGCCATCTCCTGCAGGGAGAAGAGGATCAGCGCCTTCAGGGAGCTGATATAAGGCTCATCTGTCCAAAGCAGCTGGCAGTCATAGTCGTCCGTGTTTCCACAGCGGGCCTGGCAGGTCAGGCAGTTGGGGGAGATGCGGTATTTTTCCCGGTGTGCGGCCTCAATGGCCTCCTGAAGCTCTGGTTTCCCCGCCCTGGCATTGGCAGAGGACAGCGTCAGCCCCCGGAGGAGTACGGAAATCGTGTCCTCAGTGCAGGGGTTATTCCCGCAGGCCTTTGCAAGGCCGATCAGCGCACCGATCAGCTCTTCCCGCAGTTTTCTTGTCATAGAATTTCGCTCCTTACGTTGAATTGCCTCTTTATTCTGGTCACAGTTCTTCCCGTCCGTCATATTATCGTAAATGCAGCGCATGTTTTGAGAAAAGAGCAGGAAAGCAAATATGATCTTCGTCTTTACGGATATCATAGCACCATATGGTCAGATTCACAAGGAAAACTGTAAAATTACTTTAGAAATTGTGAGAAATTATGATTTTGCATTTGCCATAAGGCGGATTTAGTGATATAATAACTGATAACAGTTATCATATTGCGGGGAACGCCTCTCCGGGGTGATGGGTAAAACTTTTCAGCGAAGCTGCCGGAGGCGGTCTGCGGCCTGCATGATATAAGTACCTTCCTCATCGGGGAAGGCGGAGCGCACCGGCGGCGGATGGGGTTTCGTCCGCAGCCAAAGGCCCTCAAACAAACCAACCCAACGAGAGGAGTAACACCATGAAGCGAATTACAATTTGTATGTACGGAGCAGCCAGCGACCGCATTGATCAGAACTATATCACGGCGGTGGAGGCTCTTGGCCGGGAGATCGGCAAGCGCAACCATAAGCTGATTTACGGCGGAGGCGCCAGCGGACTGATGGGGGCCTGTGCCCGGGGCGTATCTGAGGCGGGCGGCTCCGTGATCGGCGTAGTCCCGTGCTTCATGTCCAGCTATGAGCCGATTTTTGAAGGCTGCACCGAGACCATTAAAATTGAGACCATGGGCCAGCGGAAGCAGATCATGGAGGATAACGCAGATGCGTTTATCATTGTGCCCGGCGGGATCGGGACCTTTGATGAGTTTTTCCAGGTACTGACCCTCCGGGAACTGGACCGCCTTGACGAGCCGATTGTCTTGTTCAATGTGGATGGATTCTATGACAGCCTGATTCAGGTGATTGATGAGTGTATTGGCAAAGGATTTATCCGGGAAAAGGTGCGCAAGCTCTTTTCCGTCTGCGCAGACAGCAAGGAAGCGCTGGATGTGATTGAAGCGGAACTAAGTCAGAAGAACCCATAATTAAGAAGTCCGCTTTGGACCGGTATGAGGCCGCCTGTGTTTGCAGGCGGCCTGCTGTATTTTGCCTGATTCAGCTGAAAGGCGGAGAAATCATTCATTTTGCGGTGAAATTTTCGGTTGAATCGTGCCTAATAAGATTTAAATATGAAAAAATATGGGCAAATTTAACTTATGTTAATGAATTATTGGCAAATCTTTTATATAATAAATATAACAAGATTTAGGAGTGAAACAGAGCGTGGATATTAAGGATTTCCTGCGGGAGCGTTTTCAAATTAAAAATGAGGAGCTGCTTCAAACCCTGGCAAGTGTTTCTGAAATTAGGCATTTTGAGCCGGGGGATGGTCCGCTGCAAATCGGCGAGACCTGTCCGGGGCTTTATCTGCTGGTGAACGGTTGTGTTCGGTGCTTTTATAGAACGGAAGACGGAGTTGAATATACGGACTCCTTTATCAATATGACGGGCTATCCCATCAACAGCCCGGATCTCAGCGGTAAGATTCTGTTTGGTATACAGGTTCTCATTCCCAGCGATCTGCTGTACATCCCTAAGTGCAAGCTTTTGCCGGTTTTGGCAGATTCAAAGGAGCTGATGCAAGTCGAGATTGATATTTTGGGCTGGGCATTGAAGTTTCACTGGGATTTAAAAAATATGGGGCGTCAGTATACAGCCATGCAGCGATATCAGTGGTTCCTGCACAGCTATCCGGAGCTTGACCGGATTGCAGCAGCGAAGGATATTGCCTCTTTTTTGGGGATGACCCCGGTATCCCTGAGCCGGATCCGCCGTTCTCTCAGAGAGGGGAAGCATTCGGAGGAGCTTCCGCCGCTATATGGCGACAGCATGCCGGCCTTTGGAGGGCATACACCGGATTTAGGAAAGCGATAAGAATGAAAGGAGTCTCTGTGTTGCCAGAGGCTCCTTTCATTTCAGATATGAATAATCGAGAATTAGATTGACATCATCTGCTCTGTGCTGAGAAGATCATAATTCAACTCCTTCTGGCAGGCCAGACCCTCTTCAATATCGATATCCACAATCCTGTTGTCCCGAAGGGCAATGACCCGCTGGCTCTTGCCTTGCAGAAGAGCGTTGATGGCTGCGCCGCCCATGCGGGTGGCCATGACCCGATCCTGGGAGGTGGGCGCGCCGCCCCGCTGAACATGTCCCAAAATGGTGACGCGAACATCCACACCGGTGTCATGGTGGACCCTATCCGCCACCTCCTGACAGGACATATTGTAGCCCTCTGCAACGATGATGATGTGGTGATTGCGGCCATTGATGCGGCCCTGGCGGATTTTTTCCACCACGTCTATTTCAAAATTGCCGGGCTTCTCCGGTACCAGGATGGCAGCCGCGCCCACAGAACAGCCCACATTCAGGGCAAGATGGCCGGCATGGCGGCCCATGACCTCCACCACGGAGCAGCGCTCATGGGACT
>CAZVVH010000065.1:0-10144 GCA_964630475.1 uncultured Oscillospiraceae bacterium
CAGAAGCAGATGAACCAGCTGGACATCACCGCTGACCCCGAGGTCAACACCGACGGTCTGGACTTTGTCCTGTCCGACACCCGTTTTGACATTCTGGAGAACAAGGTTGCCCTGGCAGTTCCCGATGGAAATCCCGCCGGCATTGAGTCCTATGACGATCTGGCCGTCGGCCTGAAGGACGGCTCCATTATGATGGCGATGGGCAACGCTGACGTTCCCGTGGGCCAGTACACCCAGAAGATCCTGGCTTTCTATGAGCTGTCCGAGGAGGAGCTGGCTGCTGCCGGCACGATCACCTATGGCTCCAACGTCAAGGAGGTCACCACCCAGGTTTCTGAGGCCACTGTTGACTGCGGCATCATCTATCAGACTGACGCAGCTTCCGCAGGCCTGACCGTGGTTGACACGGCCACTGCCGAGATGTGCGGCCAGGTGATCTATCCCGCTGCTGTCCTCAATGTCTCTGACAATGTGGATGCTGCCCAGGCTTTCCTGGAGTATTTGACCAGCGACGCGGCAGACGCAGTCTTTGAGGCCGTGGGCTTCACTCCTGTCGCCTGATTTCATATTCGGTTTCCAGGGCGGACAGTGATGTCCGCCCTTTTCCGGTTGGGTCGAACTGAAAACTACCGCCCGAAACCGGATGCAGAAATCGGAAAGGAGAACGATATGGACTGGTTTCCATTATATAACTCCCTGAGGATTGCGGCGATCAGCACGGTGGTTATCTTCTTCGTGGGAATTTTTGCCGCCTATTACATTGCGAAAGCGCCTAGCATCATCAAGGGAATTCTGGACGTGATTCTGACCATGCCGCTGGTGCTGCCCCCTACGGTGGTGGGTTATCTGCTGCTACGGGTGCTTGGCCCGAAGCGGGTGATCGGCGCCTGGTTTCTCTCCGTCTTTGGCTTGAAGCTGACCATGACCTGGTGGTCTGCCATCTTTGCCACCACGGTGGTGATCTTTCCCCTGATGTACCGGACGGCTCGGGGCGCTTTCGAGTCCTTTGACGAGACGCTGGCCTATTCCGGGCAGACGCTGGGACTTTCTAACACCTATATTTTCTGGAAAATCCGGATGCCATATTGCCGTCAGGGCATCCTGGCGGGAACCGTGCTGGCCTTTGCCCGGGCCCTTGGCGAGTATGGCGCCACCAGCATGATCGCTGGCTATACCCCCGGGCGGACAGCCACAATCTCTACCACCGTCTACCAGCTCTGGCGGACCAATGAGGACGGAGCAGCCTTCAAATGGGTCTTGGTGAACATGGCCATTTCCTTCGTGGTGCTGCTTGCGGTAAATATGCTGGAAAAACGGGAGAAATCCGCCCGAAACCGAAAGGAACAGGAGGGATGAGCCGTGTCAGTTGAAGTGAATATCCAGAAGCAGCTGGGAAAGTTCCGACTGGACGTGGCCTTCTCCACTGGAAACGATGTGCTGGCCCTGCTGGGCGGCTCCGGCTGCGGCAAGAGCATGACCCTGCGCTGCATCGCCGGAGTTGAACGGCCGGATCAGGGGCGGATCGTGGTGGACGATGTAGTGTTCTTTGATTCCGAGAAAAAGATCAACCTGCCGCCCCAGAAGCGGAAGGTGGGGATGCTCTTCCAGAATTACGCCCTTTTTCCCAATATGACGGTGGAACAGAACATTATGACCGGGCTGAACTGGCAGAAGGACAAAAGGCTCCGCCGCCAGCGGGTGGCGGAGAGCATCGAAGCCTTCCACTTGCAAGGGCTGGAAAAGCACCTGCCCGCCCAGCTCTCCGGCGGCCAGCAGCAGCGGGTGGCTCTGGCCCGAATTCTGGTCAGCGAACCGTCCATCCTGATGCTGGATGAGCCATTTTCCGCCCTGGATTCCTATCTCCGCTGGGAGATGGAGCAGGAGCTGAACGAACGCCTGCGGGATTTCAAGGGGACCACTCTCTTTGTTTCCCACAGCCGGGATGAGGTGTTCCGGGTTAGCGATCGGGTTGCGGTTTATGGCCAAGGCAATATTGAGGTGCTGGACGCCAAGGAGGCGGTATTTTCCAATCCCCGCACCTGGCAGGCCGCCCTGCTGACCGGCTGCAAGAACCTGTCCATGGTGACCCGCCAAGGGGAGCGCTGTCACGCGGAAAGCTGGGATCTGGATCTGATCCTGCCCAGCCAGGAGGACTTTGACTGCGTGGGCATCCGGGCGCACAGCATCCGGACGGCGGCGGGGCCAGGGGTGAATACCTTCGAATATGAGGTGGTCCAGGAAGTGCCGGACACCTTTAACTTGGTGCGCATGATTAAGCGGAAGGGCAGCAATCCCAAGGAGCTGATCCGCTGGGCCATTCCCAAGGAGCTGGTTGCCATCCAGCCCAAGACGGACTATGTGGTCTTCCCTCCGGAAGGGCTTATGAAATTGAAGAAGTAACAAGGATTCTCCGCAGAGCCAGGCTTTGCGGAGAATTTTTGCGAAAAAATCGGAGGAACCCCTTAAAAAGTTCACCGGGGATGGGGATATCATATGCCGGCGTTCCGGGAGGGCCTCTTGGAGGACGGACAGAAAAGCGCCTTGAAAATTTGCAAGCGCGTATATAAGAAATACCCCCGGGCCTGATTTGGTCCGGGGGGGGTATTTTGCGTGTCAAAAGGATTTCATCAGAGTGTATCTGCCAGATCGTAAATCAGGCGTTCACTCTTTTCCCAGCCCAGGCAGGGATCGGTGATGGACTTGCCATAGCAGCCGCCGCCCACCTTTTGGCTGCCGTCCTCAAGGTAGCTTTCGATCATCAGGCCCTTCACATAGTTGAATTCCTGGTGAATGCTGCGGTTGTGGACAACCTCTTTGGCAATGCGGATTTGGGCCATGTAGTCCTTGCCGGAGTTGGAGTGGTTGCAGTCCACGATGACCGCCATATTTTCCAGGCCCTTTTCCAGATACATGGAGTACAGCCGGGCCAAATCCTCATAGTGGTAGTTGGCGTGGTTCTGACCGTGCTTGTTGACAGAGCCGCGCAGGATGGCGTGGGCCAGAGGATTGCCGGGGGTGGAGACCTCCCACCCCCGATACTCGAAGGAGTGGGGGTGCTGAGCAGCCATAATAGAGTTCAGCATGACGGCAAAGTCGCCGCTGGTGGGATTCTTCATGCCCACGGCGATGCCCAGACCGCTGGCGGTGAGCCGGTGCTGCTGGTTTTCCACTGAGCGGGCACCGACGGCCACATAGCCCAGCAGATCACCCAGATAGCTGTGATTTTCGGGGTAGAGCATTTCATCGGCGCAGGTGAAGCCGGTTTCCTCAATGGCCCTGGTGTGCAGCTGGCGGATCGCTTGTACGCCCTTGACCATGTTGCTCTGGGCCTTCGGGTCGGGTTGGTGAACCATGCCCTTGTAGCCGTCGCCGGAGGTGCGGGGCTTGTTGGTATAGATGCGGGGGACGATCAGAATCTTGTCCTTCACCTTTTCCTGCACGGGAGCCAGACGGGTGATATAATCCAGAACAGCGTCCTGCCGGTCTGCGGAGCAGGGACCGATGATGAGGAGAAAGCGGGAATCCGCACCTGTGATAATATTGGCGATCTCCTGATCCCGGAGCTCCTTGCACTGGCGGACGTAGTCGGAAACGGGGAACATGGTACGAATCTCCTCAGGAGAGGGGAGCTTACGCACCCTGGTAAGCTGCATGCCTGACATAATAAGATATCCTTCTTTCTATGGAGACTTCAAAGCTTTGAAGTGTTAAACCTGTAAAGCATAGCTATCATAGCAGGGATTCCGACAAATGTCAAGCCCAATTTGCGGAAGTTCAGTCAATTTCCGAATGCCGGGAAGAACTGGCGGCGGGCTGCCGGGGACAGCGCTGCAAGGAATTCCTCCGTGTTTTGCTGATTACAGCCCCAACTGATAAATTCGGTTGGCATTTCCGAAGAAGAAGTCCTCCCAATGCGTTTCCGGGATAAGCCGCTGGCAGAATTCCACATAGTTTTGCAGGTTGACAGCAGGGAAGTCCGTGCCAAACATGAACTTGCTCCAGTCATTGACGTAGGCAATCCAGCCCTTGAGCATCATCACATAGCCAGCCTGCCCCTCAAAATACTCCTCCAGGGGCGTATAGCCCTCCAGCAGGCCGGAGAGATCCACCGCCACATTGCGGTTTTTCTCTGCCACAGCGGCGGCATCAGGGAGGAAGGGGTTGCCGAAATGGCACATGACGAACTGCGCACGGGGATGGGCCACTGCCACGGCATCCAGCTCCAAGGGGTGGGAGTATTTCAGGCTGGCGTGGGGGTGGGCGGTTTGGCCCATATGGATGGCTATGGGCTTACCGTATTTCTCGGCCAGCTCATACACCGGGGCGTAGCAGGGATCGGAGATGGAGATGGTGGAGTAACCGGGGTAAAGCTTGATGCCGCAGCATTGGGACAGCTGCAAATTGGCTTCCAGCTTTTCCAGCTCCCGGGCCACCCGGCCCCGATCATTTTCCAAGGAATCCAGGCCAATGCAGTAATGGAACTCCGGCGGGCAGACATGATACTCCGGGTCCACAGGGCCGTTGCCCATGATGACGCCGTGGACAAAGCCATGCTCCTGATAGTATTGCTGCAAATAGGGAAAGCCAGGCTCGTGGCCCACTTGATGAAGGCGGGCGGTGCCAAAGTCGGACTGGGGAAACATGTGGAAATGGGCGTCAATGATCTTCATGGTAAAAACTCCTGTTATTTGCTCTCGTGCAGCAGCCGCAGAACGGCGGCCAGCTTCTCCACGCCGATTTGACCGGGGGCGGAGGCGGCGGAGGCGGCGCCAAAGGTCATGGCGGAGCCGAATTCCTCTCCGCACAGCCGGCTGATCACGCCGGTCCCGGACATGGACATGGTAATCAGGGGAACGTGGGCGTACTTATCCCGCATGGTACAGGTGGCGTCCAGCAAGGTAATCACATCTGCGGCGCAGGCAGGCATGACGGCGATTTTGGCGATGTCAGCCCCCAGGGACTGCATCCGGGTCAGCCGGGCAATGATTTCCTCCTTGGCGGGAGTGGCGTGGAAGTCGTGGTTGGATGCAATGACCTTCACATGGTTCTCATGGGCGCAGGTCAGAATGCGGGAAAAAACGCTGTCCCCCAGGAACAGCTCCACATCCAGTAAATCCACCAGGCCGGAACTGGCTGCATTGCAGAGGAGGGCGGTATACTGAAGGGGGTGGATGTCCTTCTCTCCGCCCTCAGCGGCGGTGCGGAAGGTCATCAGCAGGGGGGTGCTGCCCAGGGCAGTACGCAGGGCGGCCAGCGTGTCCAGGGTTTTGTTCCAGGAGAAGATATCTTCGTACCAGTCGCAGCGCCATTCGCACACATCAGCGGGGATGGTGGAGAACTGACCGGCCTGGGCCAGAATCTCTTCCCTGGTTTTGCCCACGATGGGAACGCAGATCTTCGGAAGTCCGGCACCCAGTTCGATGCCGCGAACATTGACAGTTTGTATCATAAAGGCCTCCGTTATGCTGCTGCTTTGCAGCGTAAAATCAAGAATAGAATGATACTATTATATCAGGATTCCGGGAAATGTCGAGGGGGAGATCGCCCCACGGAAAAACTTGACGAAATGCAAACTGGCGCTTACACTGATACAAAAGGGGGAGAGAAAATGGAGTTTCAAAGTCCCAGGCGTTTGCAGGTGGAGATCCGGCCGGAATGGGAAGGGATGCGGGTATCCAGCGTGCTCCGCTATAAGGTGGGCATGAGCGGCACCGTTCTGCGCCGCGTCAAATGGGTGGAGAATGGAATTCTGCTGGACGGCGGACGGGTGCTGGCCAATCAGCCCGTCCGGGCGGGACAGGTGCTGGATGTACTCCTCAGCGATCCCAACCCCGTCCAGGAATTTCCGCCTACGGAAGGTCCGCTGGATATCCTTTATGAGGACCGGGATATCATTGTGGTCAACAAGGCCCCCGGCGTTTCCGTCCATCCGGGGCCGGGGCATTATTGCGATACTCTGGGCAATTTCCTCCTCTGGCATTACCGGCAGCAGGGAGAGCCGGCGGCGCTGCACCCGGTTCACAGGCTGGACAAGGGAACCAGCGGCCTGATCGTCACCGCCAAGCATCCCTTTGCCCAGGACAAGCTGCGCCAGCAGTTCCACAGCAATGCTTTTGTTCGGCGGTATCTGGCCATCTGTCAGGGAGAATTGCAGCCCCCAACAGGGGTGATTGACCAGCCCATCGGTCGCTGTGAGGACTCCATTTTAAAGCGCCAGGTCCGCCCGGACGGAGACACCGCCGTCACCCGCTATGAGACCCTAAAGGTGGCAGCCGGACGCTCCCTGCTGGGGATCCGGCTGGAAACCGGGCGCACCCACCAGATCCGGGTGCATCTCGCCTGGCTGGGGCACCCTCTGGTGGGGGATTTCCTCTACGGGCAGGAGGATTACAGCTTGATTGCTCGGCCGGCCCTCCACTCGGCGGAGCTGGAGCTGACCCATCCGGTGACCGGGGAACGGCTGGCCTGGAAGGCGCCGCTGCCCGAGGATATGGCGGCGCTGCTGGAACTGAAATAGAAAAACCGCAGGCTGCCGCAGAATGAGCGTTTCCGCGGCAGGTTTCCTTTCGGATCAAGATGCGTTAATCCTCCTGGGTGGCCAGCAGGGAATGGATAAACTGCTGGGCCACGCGGGGGGTGCGTCCGGGGTGGCGCATAATCCAGCGGATGGCCTTGGGACGGATCTCCTCCCGGGTCAGCCGGATTCCTGCCCGATCCGCCAGCTCGTAGGCCAGATTCAGGAACTGCTCCTGATTCAGGGTCATATAGGGGATGCGCAGGCCAAAGCGCTCGGACAGGGAGGTCTTTTCCTCAATGGTTTCGCTGGCGTCCAGCTCGTCCCCAGCCCGGTCAGCGAAGGATTCCCGCACCAGATGGCGGCGGTTGGAGGTGGCGTAAATAGCCACGTTGGCGGGCTTCGGCTCCAAGCCACCCTCCAGGATGGTCTTCAGCAGGGAATAGGTCTGGTCGTCCTTGTCGAAGGCCAGATCGTCGATGTAAAGGATGAATTTCTGGGGGCGGTGGCCCAGCATGCGGATCAGCTCCGGGATCCCGGCCAGCTCAGACTTGTCCATCTCAATCAGGCGCAGGGATTCAAAGGCCTTGATGCCCAGAAGGCTCTTCACCGTGGCGGATTTTCCGGTGCCGGAGTCGCCATAGAGGAGCACGTTGTTCACTCTCTTGCCCGCAATCAGCGCGGCGGTGTTGGCATAGACCTGATCCCGCTGCAGGGTATAGCCCACCAGATCATCGGCGGCGATAAAGTCCGGGTTTTCCACCGGCTGCAGCTTCCGATCCTGCCACAGGAAGGCCCGGTATTTGGAGAAAAGACCGGCGCCGTTGCGTCGGTAAAAATCCGTCAATGCCGCGAAGGAGATCAGCTGGGGTTCGGTGTCCCAGCAGGGCAGGGCGTCTACGGTCCCGGCCCAGCCGGCGGGCAGGGCGGCGCGGAGCAGCGCCTTCCACTGCTCGCCGGTGACCTGGCAAAGGGCACGGAGAACGTCAATGTCCCGCTCTGCGGCACAGCGGAGGGAGGCGCTGACTTGGCCGAAGGCGGCTCGCTCCGGGAAGGGGGCGGTGTCGTACAGGATATGTTCCTGGAGATAGGCTGGCAGGGAGTCATAGCCATCCTGCTGCAGCAGGTAATAGGCATCGCAGTAGGCGGCAAGGGCGGCTTCACCCTCCTGCCCCGCCAGCAGCTTGAATGCGGAAAGCAGCTTCTCCATGACCGGAAGCTTGAGGAGATTGCGGTAGGCGGTGATGCCGGAGAGGCGGATGAGGAGTGTTTGATGGATCGTCACAGTAATCAGTCCCTTTAAATATACTAAAATACTATTTTAAAAGGGTCTGCCAGGTTTGTCAAATTTTTTTCACCGGGGATGTCGGAAGCATGCCGGAGCTGTTTCGGGAAAAATGTGATATAATAAATTTACACGGCGCAAAGGGAGGAAGCGGAAATGCCGGAACAGGTAAAAATTTTGCTGGGGAGCTATCTTGCGGCGATCAACCTCATTGGATTTACCTCCATGGGGCTGGACAAACGCAAGGCAAAGCGGGACAAGTGGAGAATTCCCGAGGCCAGACTGTTTCTGTATGCGATCCTTGGGGGCAGCGCCGGTTCCATTGCAGGGATGTGGGTGTTCCGCCACAAGACCAGGCATTGGTATTTCAAGCTTGGTATGCCGCTGATCTTGATTCTTCAGGTGGCGCTGGCCATTTGGCTGATTCATTGAATGGGGACAGAATGGCAGTGTATGATGGCGAAGGAAGGCAATATCCCAAATTTTTATGAAATCCAGCGGAGCTCAGAGGGCATATATCATAGGGGAATCACATAGCTTGAAAAACAGCCCGTTTTTTGGTCCTGACCGGGCTTTTTACGATGCAGGGGATAAATGATTGACACGCGGATGGTATGATGATATGCTAGTACCAGATATTACGTTTGCATAAATGTAATAAATATTCAAAAGGAGAGATTTGTAATGGCAGAAATCCGGAAAAAAATTCTGGCCATGCTTTTGACAATGGCCATGCTGCTGTCTCTGCTGACGGTGGGGGCCGCCGGGGCGGAGCTTGTGGACAGCGGCACCTGCGGCGCGGACGGCGATAACCTGACTTGGACCCTGGACAGCGATGGCGTTTTGACCATCAGCGGGACCGGAAAGATGAGGTCTTATTCTTCTGATGTCGGTGTGTCCCCCTGGATGGGGTACCGGAGTCAAATCACCTCGGTTGTCATCGAACAGGGCGTTACCAGTATTGGTTCATGTGCGTTTTATTACTGCCCCAGCCTGACCAGCTTGGAGATCCCGGCCAGCGTGACCGGCATTGGCAATTATGCGTTTAATAGTTGCGGTGCCCTGATCACTATCAATGTGAGCGAAAATAATCCGAGTTACAGCGCTCTGGATGGTGTACTGTTTGATAAAGATCAGACAGAACTGCTTTGTTATCCCGCAGGCAAAACGGATATAAGCAGCTATACCATTCCCGACAGCGTAACCAGCATTGGCTATTATGCGTTTAATGGCTGCGACAGCCTGACCAGCGTGGAAATTCCCAATGGTGTCACCAGCATTGGCTATGGTGCGTTTTTGGGCTGCGACAGCCTGACCAGCGTGACGATTGGCAGCGGCGTGACCAGTATTGGCAGCTATGCGTTTGATGGCTGCTCCAGCCTGACCAGCGTGGAAATTCCCGACAGCGTGACCAGCATTGGCGCGGGGGCGTTTAATGACTGCACTAGCCTGACCAGCGTGATGATTGGTAGCGGCGTGACCAGCATTAGCGATGATGCGTTTAGTGGCTGCTCCAGCCTGACCAGCGTGGAAATTCCCGACAGCGTGACCAGCATTGGCGCGGGGGTGTTTAATGACTGCACTAGCCTGACCAGCGTGATGATTGGTAGTGGCGTGACCAGCATTAGCGATGATGCGTTTAGTGGCTGCTCCAGCCTGACCAGCATTGAGATTCCGGACAGCGTAACCAGTATTGGCGATTATGCGTTTTACTATTGCACCAGCCTGACCAGCATTGAGATTCCGGACAGCGTGACCAGTATTGGCGAGTGTGCGTTTTACCAATGCTCCGAACTGACCAGCGTGACGATTCCCAACAGTGTGACCAGCATTGGTGGGTATGCGTTTTACAACTGCGCCAGCCTGACCAGCGTGACGATTGACAGCGGCGTGACCGGCATTGGCGAGTATGCGTTTTATAGCTGCGACAGCCTGACCATTTACGGCTACACCGGCAGCTATGCGGAGACCTATGCCAGCAACAATGACATTCCCTTTGTGGCTTTGGACGGCGGCCCGGCTATTCTGATCGCCGGGACAGACGAGACCTACACCCTGGAATCCGGCGGAGCTGCCGCCATCCATTGCTCCGGTGATCTGGATGAGTTCGTCAGCGTCTCCGTGGACGGCGAGGTTGTGGACGAGGATAATTACACCCTGGCAGAAGGCTCCACCATCCTGACCTTCAAGAGCGAGTACTTAGACACCCTTGCGCCGGGCGAACACACCGTGACCCTGAACTACACCACAGGCAGTGTAAACACAGCGCTGACTGTGCTGGAAAAGGCTGCGCCCCAGAAGCAGTTCAGCGATGTGAAGTCCACCGACTGGTTCTATCCCTATGT
>CAZVVH010000066.1:0-10089 GCA_964630475.1 uncultured Oscillospiraceae bacterium
TTGCCCTCCTCCCAGATACGAAGCACATTCCGCACACAGGCGTTTAACTTGCTGTCCGGGTCATCGGGCAGGAGCGGATCCCTGACCAGTATGATCTTCTTCGGAAGCCTGGTGCTCAGCCTGTCCTCTGCCATCTCCGGAGGAAAGCTCAAGCAGTATTGGGAGGAGCATAAGAGAATCCAATAGGGTAAAAAGCAATCAGTGAATTAAATGCAGGAAACATGTGCGTGCCAGCGAAAAGCGGCACGCACATGAGCTTGTCGAGTTTTTCGACAAGCTCCGGCTCCCACTGTGTAAGGGGAGCCGGATGCCCGGGGCAGACTGATACTGTTTCTCAATGAAATGCTTTATTGAGAAACCCGTGCGCTGCGCACACTGGCATCGTGCGATTGCACGCTGCACCGTCTCATAAAAACGGAACGCACTTCGTGCTATAAAAACTTTTCAAGCTTTTTAATCAGTTTTAGTATGAGGGTTGTCCGCCGTTTTTACAACTCTTTTACATCCGCATTATAGATTTACCATGTATAATACATGTAGAATAAAGGGTAAAGGATGTGGTAGGATGAGCAGAATCCTAATCGCCGAGGACGAGATCGCCATCAACAAAATGCTCTGCCTGAATCTGGGGCTGACCGGCTATGAGACGGTGCCCCTGTACGACGGCCAAGCGGTGCTGGACTGGCTGGAGGCTGGGGGAGACGCCGACCTGGCCCTGGTGGACGTGATGATGCCCAAGGTGGACGGGTTTTCCCTGTTAACCCCCTTGGGAGGCCGGAAGATTCCAGTGATCTTTCTCACTGCCCGGGGAGACCTGGGTTCCAAGCTGAAGGGGCTGACCGGAGGCGCCGAGGACTATATCGTGAAGCCCTTTGAGATACTGGAGCTGCTGGTGCGCGTGGAGAAGGTTCTGAAGCGCTATGGCCGCCAGGACACGGTGCTCCGCTTGGGAGACGTGGAGCTGGATACGCAAAAGCGCTCCGTGCTGCGCGGAGGTCAGCCGGTGAACCTGACCCCCATGGAGTTTGACCTTCTCCTCCTGCTGAGCAAAAACCGCAATGTGGCCCTGAGCAGGGAGAAGCTGCTGCAAGAGGTCTGGGGCATCCGCTATGAGGGCGGTACCCGGACCGTGGACGTTCACATTGCCCAGCTTCGGAAAAAGACCGGGCTTCACATTGTCAATCTGCCAAAGATCGGATATCGCCTGGAGGTGGAGGACCAGTGAAGCAAATCAAACTGCGCACCCGGCTGACCGTCGGCTCTGTAATCCTGCTGGTTGCCGCCCTGGCCGCCTGCTGCACCCTGGTGATTTCGGCCAGCCGGAAGGCCATTCTGCGGTCCCTGACGGGGGCAACTGTTCAGGAGGTCCAGACCCTTGCGGATAAGCTGGTTGGGAGTATTGCCGTGGATAGTGCCAGCTCGGAGATGGTCAAGCGCGCCGCCCTGACCAACCGCTTTCGCTATCTGGCGGTCACTTCAGACGGCAAGAGCGAATATGTGCTCCAACTGGATCAGGATAACCTATACAATAACTCCGGCATCAATGCGTATTATGTGCTGAACCGGACAGGCAACTCGGAAGCCGGTTATGCTCTGGTCTGCCTAAAGGGCAGAGATTACTGTGTGGCTGGTCAGAAATGGGAGCTGTTGGAGCAGTTCTATACGGTATCCGTTGTCCAGGATATCACAGATGATATGGATTTGGTGCGGTCCTTGACCCTGCGCTGTGTGCTGATCTGCGGAGCAGTCACCCTCCTGGCTGCGGTGCTGACCGCGCTCTTCCTGGCCAAGGCCCTGTCCCCGGTTCAAACCCTGAAGCAAGGAGCGGAGGCTGTGGCAGCCGGGGATTATACAGGCAGAATTGACCTGAAACGGCGGGACGAACTGGGTTCCCTGGCGGAGAGCTTTAATGCCATGGCCCAAGCGGTGTCCCAGCACGTTCAGCAGGTGGAGGCCACTTCGGAGGAGCGGAATATGCTTCTCCACGCGCTGGCCCATGAGATGCGCACTCCGGTCACCGCCATCACCGGCTATTCCTATGCGCTGAAAGCGGCCCGAACAAGCCCGGACCAGCAACGGGAGGCCATCGACTTTATTGACTTTGAAAGCCGCCGCCTGGAGCGGCTGACCGTGAAGCTGACCCAGCTGGTGGGCGTGGACGATCAGCCTTTGAAGCTGTCAGCAATTCCCCTCTCCCAATTGGAGCAGAAGCTGGAATGGATTCTCCGTCCTCAGGCGGAGGAGGCGGGGATCCACCTGACATTTCACGCAGATATTCAGGACAGTGTCAGCGGGGATGGGGATTTGCTCCTTGTGCTGCTGACAAACCTGTTTGACAACGCCCGAAGGGCCGGGGCCACCCGTGTTTCCGTTTCCCTGGGCAGCGGACAACTGTCCGTGTCCGATAACGGCAGCGGCATTCCCAAGGAGCAGCTTGACAAAATCATGCAGCCCTTCTACCAGGGGGACGCCTCCCGCAACCAGGAGGGCTTTGGCCTGGGGCTGGCGCTGTGTCAGAAGATTGCGGAGCTGCACGGTGCCCACCTCCGGGTAGAGAGCACTCCCGGCGAAGGAAGCTGCTTCTCTCTCGATTTTTACAACTCTTTTACAGCTCCATGATGACTTCCAAACACCAGAGGGGTTAAAATCCAATCATCAAAGACAAGGAGTTGGAACTATGAAACAATCGATTGCTTTTCTGCTGGCGTTGACCCTGACATTATCTGTCTGCGGCTGCGCAAAGACGCCGGAGAACAACATCATAGCCCAAAAGAATAACGACCGACTGATTGAGGCGGCCACCCAGACTGGGGACGAGAACAGGCAAACCCTGGAGGAGACCAAGGGGAACGCCCCTCAGAATTACACCTATTCTTTTACCACAGAGGATGGCAAGGTGGTCATCAGCGCCGATGCGCAAGTGACCCTTCCGGAAACGGATACCATCCCGATGTACAACCTGAGCAGCTCCGGCTTCACCCAGGAGCAGGCCACTGCCATCTACGACTATCTGTTCAACGGGGAGGAAACCTGGATTATGACCGGGGAGGATTACAGCCAGGAAATGGCGGACCAGGATCTGATCGAAGCCAGGGCGGCCATTGCCAGCGCCCAGGCAAATCCCGATCTCACCGAGGAGGACCGGGAGCGCATTGTCAGTGATCATCAGTCCATCATTGACAGCATTGAGGAAACGTATGATTCGCTGCCCGCAGTTGCCCAGGCGCAGAAAAAGCCCAATGACAGCACCTACCTGACGCAGGAAATCCAGACTATAAACGGAGTGGAGGAATACCAGGCCCTGGAGGCCCATACCGATGCGGGGGATATGCTTCTTATCAGCAACTTCTCCAAGACCAGCGACGGAACCTCCCAGATTTACTATCGCAGCTCCACCGGGGAGCGCTATGGCCTGCGGGATGGAATCCCCGTCTCTGCGGAAGAGGCGGACGCCCAGTGTGTCTGTGACCTTTCCTATGATGAGGCAAAGTCCCTGGCAGACGGAGTGCTGGAGGCTGCCGGCGTGGAAACCAGCCTGGTGCAGACCTCCCTGCTGAAGGGGTGCGACGTGACAGAGACGGACGGCGGAGCGGAAATCCAATATGCCTACGATGAGGACTATTCCGCCTACTGCTTCTACTATGCCCGGATCGTGGACGATACGCCGGTGGCAGTGACCACCAACCAGTACATTTACCATGGGGACACCAATCCCATCTGGCTTTATGAGTCCATTGAAGTTGCCGTGGACAGCAGCGGTATTTGTCAGATTGATTGGAGCTATCCGGTGGAAGTAAATGAGGTGATTGCCAATGATGTGGAGATTTTGCCCTTTGAAGAGGCGGCAGCAATCTTTGAACAGATGACCCCGTTGGTCTATCAGGGCAATGTGGCGGAGCACGAGGAGGAGACCGCTTTGGAGTGCAGCTATCACATCGACGTAAACCGGGTGGAACTGAATCTGATGCGGATCAGGGACAGCGGCGGAGAGCGCACTGGACTTTACGTGCCTGCCTGGGTATTCTACGGCACGGAGACCCTGGACTATCACTACACCGATGTCAGCCAGGACTTTCACGACACCGAAGCCACGCCCTGGATCATTCTGGCGGTCAATGCCGTCGATGGCACTGTGATCGACGTAACAGCAGGGTATTAAAGCAACAGAAAGAAGGTGGCGTTCGTGAAACGCACGATTTGCGCCGGCTGCAGACAGGCGTTCACGGGGGCCGCCTTTTTCGCGGCTATTTTGGGTACGGTGCTGGTGCTGGTCATCGGCGGTTTCCAGGACGGCTGGTCTGCCCTCCGGGGGGTGGAGCAATCCCTGCTGGGCAGCGGTTTCCACCGCACCCTGCTGCAAACGGCGCTCAGCTCGGATACCATGGTCCTGACTCTTCCCATTCTCAGCGCCCTGCCCTTTACCGCCTCCTATTTGGACGACATCCGCAGCGGTTTTATCAAGGAGTATCTTCCACGCACCCGGGTGAGGGATTACATCGTGGGAAAACAGATGGCCTGCCTTCTCTCGGGGGGGCTAGCTCTGGTGCTGGGCATTTTGCTCTTTTATGCACTCAGCGCTTTGATTTTAACCCCCTTGGAGCAGGCGCCGCCCAAGGGGGCGGAGGGGACGGACTGGCTGTCTCCGCTGATGGAGCAGTGCCTGCGGTTCTTTTGCTCCGGGGCCTTCTGGTCCCTGGTGGGCATGACCATGGCGGCGGCAACCGGAAGTAAGTACATGGCCTACGCATCCCCCTTTATCCTGTATTACGTCCTGATTATTCTCTGCGAGCGGTACTTCCACAAGCTGTATATTCTCAATCCAAAGGAGTGGATCGCCCCGGAGGAAGCCTGGGTGGGCGGTGTCTGGGGGATGGCTGGACTGCTGATGGAACTGGTGCTGATCTTTGGCGGCTGGTTTACCCTGCTGGCGAAAAGGAGGTTGGAGCGGATA
Organism: uncultured Oscillospiraceae bacterium; assembly: GCA_964630475.1. GTDB lineage: Bacteria > Bacillota > Clostridia > Oscillospirales > Oscillospiraceae > JAJQBJ01. The sequence continues at coordinate 4,952 of CAZVVH010000066.1, forward strand.
TGAAATCTTTCCGTCAGGCGCTTTCTGTGGCTGCTTATAATTTCCGCCAGTGGCGGAGAAACCCCAGAATCTTCCTATCCTTCGCCCTGGCCTTTATCCTCTGCTTCCTGCTGACCGGTAAGGTGGTGGCCTTTGCGGAGAGCTACGGAACCTCAACGCAGCTTTTGGAGCCGTTTATCTGGACCTTCGGAGACAGCACTTCCATCCTTCTCTCTTCGCTGCTGCTGGTGTTCCTCTTTGCGGATATGCCCTTTCTGTCCAGCGGTACCCCATTCTATCTGATGCGCACCGCCCGGAGAACCTGGCTGATCGGACAGGCGGTCTATATTGTGCTGGCAACCCTGGGGTATTTGCTCTTTGTGCTGCTGTCCACCTGCGTGATCTGCGCTGAAGATTCCTTTCCCGGCAACCTGTGGAGTGAGACCGCCGCCATGCTGGGCTATTCCGGCGCCGGGGAGGCCATCGCCGTTCCAGCCACGTTGAAGGCCATGGAGATGGCGACACCCTACCGCTGCGCCCTGACCATCTTTGCCCTGATCCTGCTTTACACCCTGTTGATGGTGTTTCTGATGCTGGTCTTTAATTTATGGAAGGGCCAGCTGGCGGGAATGGTGGCGGTGCTGGGGTTCAGCCTGTGCGGATTTCTCCTCTCTCCGGAGGTGATCAAGCTGGTGCTGGGGCTGAATGAGATGGAGGCCTACAAGGCCAACGTGATTGTGGGCTGGCTGTCTCCACTGAATCAAGCCACCTTCCCCATGCACAACTTCGGCTATGACCTACTGCCCCGGCTGTGGCAGACCTATGTGATCTTTGCCGTGCTGATCCTGCTGTGCTTTGGCTGCGCGCTGCGGATCATCCGGCGCTATAATTTCGCCTTTACAGGCACGGAAGGAGGTAGCTGAATGGCAGTGGTAATCAGTGTGCAGGATCTGCGCAAATCCTTCGGTCAGGAGGAGGTGCTGAAAGGGGTCAGCCGGGAGTTTGCTTCCGGGCAGATCCACGGCATCGTGGGGAATAATGGCAGCGGAAAGACGGTGCTGATGAAGTGCATCTGCGGCTTTCTCCGCCCCACCGGCGGCAGAGTCCTGGTCCACGGGAAGGAGGTGGGCCGGGAAACCGACTTTCCCCAGAATTTGGGCATTATCATTGAAACCCCAGGCTTCCTTCCCAATCTGACCGGACTGAAAAACCTGAAGCTGCTGGCCTCCCTGCAGCGGAAGATCACGGAGGAGGGAATCCGGGAGGCCATCCGGCGGGTGGGCCTGGACCCGGATCTGAAAAAGCCGGTGAGCAAGTATTCCCTGGGTATGCGCCAGCGGCTTGGCATTGCTCAGGCCATTATGGAGGACCCCACGCTGCTGATCCTGGACGAGCCATTCAATGGGCTGGACAAAAACGGTGTGGCCCAGATGCGGGAACTGATTAAGGACCTGCGGGGGGAGGGAAAGACCATCCTGCTGGCCAGCCACAACCAGACGGACATTGACGAGCTTTGCGACACCGTCTGCGAGATGGATGGAGGGCAGATGACCATGCTCCGCGGGGAGACGGCAGTGGAGTCGGTTCCGGGGCCGGAAGAGGGTTCAGCCGGCTTGACGGAGGAGCTGACTCTGCTGGAGAATGCGGCGCTGCCCTTGAAGCTCCGGGGGATGCGGAGGCGGGAGCGGGAGCGGCTGGCCGCCCAGCTGTTGGAGGAGTACGGAATGGGCACGCTGCTTCGCGCCCACCCATCCATGATTACTGCGGAACAGCAGGATACGGTGGCAAACATTCGGAAAATACTGGAGGGACAAGAGAAATGCGACGGATTTTGAGCTTAGCGCTGTGTGCGCTGCTGTTGGGGGCGCTGACCCTGCCAGCCTTTGGGGAAAGGGCCAGCGAGACGGTGGATCCCACCGCTCCCACGGAGCAGGCTATGGAAACACCGGCGGAGACGGGGGACGGGGAAAGCACGCCGGCGTCCTCAGCGGAGCCAGGGGACACCTCATTGGAGCCGCAGTCGGAGGAGTCTGCTGGCAGTGTGCTGATTCTGGACAACAAAACCGTCTATGACGGAATGGATGCCGCCTATCAGAATGGTTACACCCCCAGAGTATCCGAAAATACTGCCATTGTGGTGCTGCCGCTGACATCCAGCGGGGAGTTGAAGGACAACCGGCTCACTGCTTCGGTGGATTTGGGGGATGCCTCCGGTTCTCCCTTTGTCTATAAGAACTATCAAAAGGATTTTACCCTGGGCCAGCAGCAGGTCAGCGGTACCAAGGAGGAAAAGAGCATCTACTATGTGCGCTTTGATCTGGCGCTGTCCAAAAACCGGGTGAACGGGACATATCCCGTCACCATCAATCTGACCGCTCAGGACAGCAGCGGCGGGGCCATTTCCCAGAGCTTTGTGACCTATGTCACCATCACCGATGGCATTGATCCCAATGCTTCGGAGGAGTCTGTGTCCCAGACCCAGGCGGAGACGCCTACCTCGTCTCCGGTGGTGCTGGTGACCGGCTATATCATCACCCATGCTCCGGCAAAGGCAGGGGGCAGCTTTGAGGCCACCGTCACCCTGAAAAACACCAGCACGATCAAATCCGTGCAGAATATGGTGGTGACAGTGGAGTCCTCCGATTCCAATTTTACCTTGCTCAATGACAGCGACACCATTTATATCAGCAAGCTGGACATAGGGGAATCCACCGAGCTGAAGCTGAAATACAGCGTGGGAGAGAATACCCCGGAGGGGCAGTACATCTTCAACCTGAGCATGACTTACGATGACCCGGAGGCGGTGAGTCTAAGCTCCAGCGGGCGGTTTACTGTCAGTGTAGAGCAGCCGTTGGAGGTGCAGCTGACCATGCCCAAGGTGGCCGCCTCAGTCAGCGCGGGAGACACCATTCCGCTCAGCTTCCAGGTGCTGAATTTGGGCCGGAGCAAGGTGTATAATGTCCGATGCGAGATCACCGGCGTGGGCCTGTTTCCCACCAGTACCGCCTTTGTCGGGGACATGGAGTCTGGCAGCGAAGGAACCGCCAGCCTGAACCTGTTTATCGGAACCAAGGATATGAGCGAGGATTATACCGGCACAGATCAGTATGGCTCCACCACCGGCGTGGTTACGCTCTACTATGAAAACACCGCCGGCGCGGTGTTCACCCAGGAGTTTTCTTTTGACACCACCATTGAAAAGCCGGTGCTGGCTGCGGCCCAAACGGACGGGGACAGCACCAAGGAGACTGCGGGCCAGTGGTGGATTTCCATAGGAATCCTGGGCGGGATTCTGGTGGCCGCCGGTGTTGGCTTCGGCGGGTTTGCACTGGGGAAGAAGAGACGATGATCGGGTATGCGCTGAAAACCTGGAAGCGCCTGGCCTTTCCGGCGCTGCTATTCTGGATTCTGGCTGTCTGCCTGCTGGGTATTGCCGGACAGATGGGATGGGAATTGCGTCAAGAGAAAAACCAGCCCTGTCAGCTGACTGCCTCAGCCAGCGGCGCTTTGGACTTGGACGCGGTAGTCCAGTTGGACGGGGTCACGGCCTGCACAAAGGTGTATGAGATTTCCGCTGAGCTTACCGTGTCCGGGTATACCGGCAGTCTGACCGTGTATGGCGTGGACAGCGGCTTTGTGGAGGGGACGGTTTCCTCTGGCGTCCTCTTTCCGGAGTCCGCCGCTATGCCCTATCTGGTGCTGAATGAGGCGGCATTGAAAGCCCTGACCCTGGACGGAAAGCCCGTGGAGGATCCGGACAGTGTGGATTGGCTGAACAGCAGCGTCCTGTTGGGGGAAACTACGGCAAAGCTTTGCGGAGTGGTCAAGGATGACAGGGATACCCCTCTGGCTTACATGGGGCAGAATGCCGCCCGGGACTATCTGGTGGGGACCTCCGGAACAGCTGGCACCGATTTGATTTGGGTGAAGCTGCGGAATTTTGGCGCATCAGAATCGGTGGCCCAAGCCCTGGCCGGGGTTGGATATACGGTGGAGAGCCAAGATGGGGATGCACGGGATTGGGATGTAAGGGGCGCGGAGCTGCGGGGATACATCCTGTCCGGTGTGATTGCGGCGCTGGCATCGGCGGCGATCCTGGCAAAGGAGGTTCAGAGAAACAGGGAACGCAGCGCCCGGGAATTTGCTCCCTGGCCTTCTGCTGGGCTAAATGCCCTGCGGATTTTGATCCTTGTTTGCTGCGGACTTTTGCTGGGAGCACTTCTTTTGGCGGCGAAGGCACTGCTGCATTTCTAAAGACCGGATCCGGCTTTATTCCCGAGAAAAAGTGAACTAATAACGCACCGGAGCTTTTTTGGCTCCGGTGCGTTGTTTTATGGTTTATTATGCGTTTGTAAACGGATCAAAGGAACCGAATCCCATAGTAACTGCATTCCCGATGTGCCCGGGGATAAGACGCTTCCAGATCCAGAAGCCAATCAATAAGCCGGCAAATAAAAGGATCACAAAGTCAATATTGAATGACCTGGCATTGAAAATCAGGTTGGGCACGATCAACACCACGCTGAAAAACAGTCCCCATAAAAGGATCCCCAGATAAGAGCGGGACTTGGGGTGCAGCATAGGGATCAGGATTCCGGGCGCTATGTAGACAAGAAGCTGGCCGGCCAGAAGAAACAGGGCCGCGCCCAAGCTGCCGCTTTGCATCAGGCGGAAGTAATCCAGGAACGGGATAAAGTTGCCGCTCCCTGCGCCGGAATGAAAGAAGGGAAAGACAGAGAAGGCCAATCCGCTTGCGATCTGATAGACAGAATACAGGAGCACAGCAGCAATGACAATGTATGCGGCTAAAGCCAGCAGGGTCAGCGCAAGGACTTTGCGCTGGAACTTGCTTTCATAATTCATAATTCCGATCTCCTTTCAAAGCAAAATACCAAAACGAAGCGTTTGTGAAGCGTTTGTAAGTATGGTTGTTGTAGCATTGTCACAGGCGGAGCTTCTGCATCCTTTTATTCATTATCATCCTATCACATTTTTTCTGTAAAATCAACAAGAATTTGATGAAATTTTTTGTTTTTTTTGGAGGATCTGCCGGCACTGCGAAGGAAAGGGAATGTCATGCAAAAGATGGCGATTTGCCTTCCCGAAGGCAAATCGCCATGATTCGGCCTATTCGGTTGTTCTCCGGTTCCCCGCTGCTG